>JBKJNG010000531.1:0-4982 GCA_046596065.1 Phnomibacter sp.
ATTAAAAAGACGTCTACCGGAGTCTCATAAAAGACTCATGCTACTGGCAACAATTATTGTTTTGTGGCCAGCATGGTTTCGGTTCCGACATTATTTTCCTTCTGTACCAAGGCCTGATATTTGGTTCGCAATAGTACTGGCATACAGTCTTATTATTATTGCATGGATATGGGATAAACGCAAGAATGGGTCAGTACATCCGATACTAAAGTATGTTGGCCTATTTATAATTTTGGAACAAACCTTTGAGGTTTTTGCATATGATAGTTCATTATGGAGACAATTAGCTAAGTGGAGCTATAATTTATTATCAAATATCTCATAAAAGGCTTTAGTAAAGAACGAATGCACAACATTAGGTTTTGTGGAATTAGGGCTTGACGAAAAAATAATCATCGGCATAGAATATCCCAGCTTTATTTCCGGCGGACGTAATTCTGCCGGGCATTAGTTCTTATCATCAACTTTTATTTATAAATTTAGCAGCGGTGACGGGCTGATAATTTTGAAATGTCGGCACATCGCCAAGTCGTTTTCGTTGCCTGTAATAATATTTATGACATGCAAAATATCATTCTTTTTCGACCATTTTTTAAGTTAGCAATATGCCTTGTCTTAATTGCGGGTATCTCTTTTACTATGCAGGCACAGTTTCGATATTCTACTAATAAAGTAGTAGTTAAGGATACTACTATTTCATCAAAAATTTTAGGCGAAAAAAGAAAAATTGGTATTTATAAGCCTGAGATTTTCCCTGAGTATTCAGCAATGTCGTCACCAATTATTTACGTGTTTGATGGAGAAGCCTACATTAATTATTTCGCTAACATGATTAATATGCTGTGTGAGCGTTTTGTGCAGATGCCACCAATTACTGTAGTAGGCATTCAGAACTACGATGATGCACGTTACAGAGATTTTAAAAGTGTAGATGGCGTAGACAAGTTTATGCGTTTTGTTAGTGATGAAGTAATTCCTTTTGTTGAAAAAAATTATAAGAAAGCTCCCCATAGAATGATTGTGGGTCATTCAAATTCAGCCGACTTTGCGATGCATGTGTTCTTTAAGGAACCTTCATTGTTTAATGGGTATCTTTTAAGTAGTTTCGGACTGCTTGACGACAGAGATATACGACTTGCCGACGCTGCTCTAAGTACTTTAACCGAAAGAAAAAATACCTTATTCATGTCATGCGGCATTGAAGGATGGGCGCAGGAGAGTGTAAACAGGTTAGATTCTTTGCTTCAACAAAAAGTTCAGAAGGGTTTGTCTTATCAAATAATGCGATATCCGGATGAATCGCATTATTCAGTTTTCCTCAAATCTTATTATGATGGGTTCCATTATATTTTAAAGCTTGATCCAGCAGAGACATTAAAGAATCCAAAAGATATGACCATTCAAATCTTTCAAGACCATTATAAGAAAATGCAAGAAATATTTGGCATTTCTATTAAACCACCTGAGACGCTTACCAGGCAATATGCAGAGAATTTTTTTAGTAACTGGAATGATTTGGATAAGGCGCTGGACTTTTTCAAAGAAAATGCAGAGAACTATCCGGCTGACCCTTCCACGCAGATTGAATATGCAGATGCTTTATTGAAAAAAGGAGATAAGCAAAATGCATTAATCAGATACAAAAGAGCACTTGAATTAAATCCCGGGGATACTGAACTTATAGAGAAAATAAACAAGACAAAAAGTGAAAAATAAAAACTTACAAACTTCACAATCATAATTATTGCAGCCACCATGCGGATTGCCGTTGTAGCGGAGCAACGAATATCTTCCTGGCTTTTTGTTCGCCGATCGGCTTCAGTTCCAGCAAACGCCCGCTTTGAGCAATGTTATTGGAAAGGAGATTTTTAAAATACCCAACCCTCATGGTGGCAAAGAAGATTTAGAAGCTGTAGCATATTTATATAATTCATAAGCTAACAGGTAGCTTGCATAACAACCAAAAAAATAGTATAAATCGCCAACTTGCCGGGCATTGGCTTATCGGTTGCGCCTCACCGGCCGCAAGGGCATTCGATATTTCGGTTGGTGAGGCGCACCAATAAATTAAAGATACTGCAAGCAAAGATTGTCCTTTTACGCAGCAGAAAACACCAAAACAACGTTGCTCTTTTCCGCTCTTTTATATTAGTTTTAGTTTTCAATTGTTTAATCATTTTTTCATTTGTCATTAAAACGAAATTGCCATGAACAACTTTAATTACCGGCTGGAACACATTTTTTCTTTTGGTGCAAAACTTGAAAACCCACCTGAAATTATTGGGCCTGCACCGGAAGGTATCCGGGTAAACTTTTATTGTATGGGAGGGGAAGTTGCCGGACCAAAACTCCAGGGAAAATGCCGGGCAGTTGGCGGAGATTGGTTAACACTTCGTACGGATGGTGTTGCTATCCTGGATGTAAGGGTAACCCTTGAAAGCCATGATGGTGCACTGATAGCAGTTACCTACACAGGTGTTGCCGATCTGGGGCCGAATGCTTACCAGGAATTCCTGGAAGGAAAGTTGCCGGAACGTATTGCCCTCCATGTTATTCCGCGTTGTTCAACAGCGCACCCCGATTATCTCTGGCTTAACCGGGTGCAATGCTTAGGTATTGGTGAATTTGAAAGGGATACCTCATCTGTTAAGTACGACGTCTATGCAGTGCGTTAGTATGTGGCTTATATCGGCTTTATGTTTAGTGCCATTTCATTCTTCAATAGTTATTGTATACCCTAAAAAAATCAAACCCAGAATACTAAAATTATAGCAAGGGAAGAGCACTGTACTATAATTGCAGCCGTTTAATAAAAAAACAAAAATGCGTATACAATGTTTATAGCATCGTATACGCATTTTTATAAATGATAAATGGCTTCTAATATTTCTTAACTATCCGGTAATTAAATCTTTCAGGTGTTCCCACCACGCCCGATTCTGCTCTTAATTTTTTGTTCTGATCCGATTTCCAGAATGCATTGGCTTTAGCTGAATCGATTATGGCCACAACCAATGTAACTTTATGGTTATCATCCACATCATAAGAATACACCCGGTCGGTTATGCCATTGTCTGTTCTTATTTGCCTGTTGCTTTCAAAGGCTTTTTTCCAGGCATCAAAATCTTTTACAGTAAAAATGGTCATCGACCTTACAATATCCGGCCTAAGGTCAGCCGTATCCCGGAAGGCGGATGTAACCAGCATAATTTTTGGCATACCAATTACGCCGCTTTTTTTCATGGCTTCTTTCAGATCGGGCGCTTTTCCAAACGCTTTTGCTTTTGCTATATCATCCGCTTTAACGGCTACCAATACCGTATTAGGATCTTCCACGCCGCGGCCAATTACATAATTGTGTAAGCCGCTTGCCAGCCGCATGGAATCGTGCATTTCGTAGGAGGCCAGCCATTTAGCATAATCGGCCACCTTATGCCTTACAACCATCATGGTTTGCGGTGCGGTGGTAATGGTTGATACCGAAGTTTCAGAAGCGGGCGCAGTAGTGGCGGTGTCGCCGTTTTCGGTTTCCGTGGTGGTTTTCTGCTCATTACTCCCGCAGGAGGTTATGAAAAATGTAATAACTACCGCAAGCAATTTGCCGGTAAGGTTGAGATGTTTCATTTGTTGCGTTTTTAGTGGATAAAAAAATACAGAAGCGGGAGGGTGGTTGGGCAAGTGTTAAGCAATGCTAAATGTAGCTTTTATATAATTTTCCTGAAAGTTTTTATTAGAAAATTCAAAACAGTTTAGCAGAAGCGTACCAATTTTGGCGCTAACATTATAAGGCAGAGCGGGCAGCTAATCCCTGTGCCATAAAATTTTAAAATTCAGACGTTCTATTAACCTGGCATTCTACATTTGCTTAACCGTTTCTTTATAATCATGAAAAATTATGTGTTCTTTTTTATTGTTATCCTGTGTTCGTTTACTCCTTTTACAGACAATACCGTTGACAGGCTTGGCGTTAAAGGGCCCCTGGTTTTTGGAGACACAAATTTTAAACTTACCTGGACAGATAAACCCAATGATACTTATTATATCCAGGAATATCTTCCTGCCGGCGACACACTGGAGAAATTCAAACAACTGTTAACCATTCATCTTTATAAAAAAGATATTACCACACAGGATGCTGTGAAACAAAAAATACAGGAGCTGGTGAAAAGAAGATTAACCGACCCGATTTGTAATTATAAAGTAATTGAAAGCCCCGACGGTAAAGAGTTTATGGTTGACTTTTTATTAAGTGAAAGCAAAAACGATCTGATGGAAATAGTGGAGTTTAATATCTATCATTACAAACAGGTTGAACTTGGCGGCAATAAGAAAGCTATTTTGGTTTACGCTTATTCAAAGCGTTCTTATGGTGATGATATAACACCGTTTTTAAAGCATTTAAAAACTGAAAGAATTGAAATGCTAAATACAATGATAGCCGCACAAGTGCCGGTAATTACATTAATTGAAAATTAAAACACACAAAGTACCATTGGTAAAACGGTACTCACTAATGTAATTAATGCGTTTAGCAATCTTTGATTTGTTAATCAACTAATAGAGAATATTTCTATTTTTTAAAAATATAAATCATGACAGAAAATAAAAAAACTGTAATGAAATACATAGAAAGGTTTATAGAAAGTAACCATGAAAAAACCTTATCCTGTTTAACAGAAACTATCTATTGGTAAATGCCGGGAATGTTCGAGTTGACTGGTAAAGAGGCATTTGACAAAGAAATTGAGAATGACTATTTTGTTGGAAGCACCACTATTAAACTTATCAGAATGGTAGAAGAAAATAATATTGTAGTTGCTGAAGGTTCTGTGAAATGCGAAAAAAAGGAAGGTGGATTTTTAGACGCTTTATTCTGTGATGTTTTTCAAATGGAAGATGTAAAAATAAAGCAGCTGACCACCTGGCACATGAACAAATAAGTTTTTAGAAATAAGATAATAAATAGCATCATAAACAGGCCG
>JBKJNG010000214.1:0-4238 GCA_046596065.1 Phnomibacter sp.
ATATACCCTTGCTGCAAAAGCATTTCTTTTCCTTTTATATACAGTGCAATTTTTTCTTCGGCAGATGGTAAATCACTTTCATTAAACAAACGTTGCGATTTACTTGTCCAGGGTACATGCGCATAACTATAATAAGCAATACGGTCCGGCATCAATTGCAATACCTGGTTAATAGTACGTTCAATGGTGGTAATGGTTTGTAAGGGAAGGCCGTATATTAAATCGAAATTAATGGAGGTAAATCCTGCTGATCTTGCGTGTTCCGTAGCCAGTTGAAGATTTTCAAATGGTTGTATGCGATTGATTATTCGCTGCACTTCGGCATCGTTATCCTGTACACCATAACTAATGCGGCGAAACCCCATATTGGAAAGTATTTGAAGCTGCTCCAGCGTAGTATTATTAGGATGTCCTTCGATACTGAATTCGTGTTGCGGATGAATGATGGAGTCTTTCAATACAATATTTAAAACACGTTTCAGGTTAGTTGCGGAAAAAAATGTTGGTGTTCCTCCACCCAAATGTATTTCTCTTATTACTGGTTTTTCGTTCATTAACCGGCGGTACAAATTCCATTCTTTTTCCACTGCTATTATGTAGGCATCTTCTACAGAATGATTGGTGGTTATTTTTTTATTACAACCACAATAGGTGCAAAGACTTTCGCAAAAAGGTAAGTGTATATAAATGCTTATTCCATTTCTTTTGTTTTCAATTGGAAAACGTTCTGCAACCACTTTTTTCCAATCGACTTCAGCAATAGTTGGGTTCCAGAATGGAACCGTAGGATAACTTGTATATCGTGGTACCGGTAGGTTATATTTTCTAATCAGCCTGGCATCTACAACATGCAATTTGCTCATGCGGCAAAAGTAAAATTATTGTCGAAAAAAAATAATGACGGTGGTTAGGCGCCAAAGAATTGTGTTTATGGCTGCCAATACATTCTTTCCAGAAATATGAGCACAATCATGCAAACAGGTAGCCTTTCGTCATGAATTGAGGTTTTGGGCACATGTAGTTTTGTGCAACCAAACAAAAGGTTAAAAAACCTGGTTTTAATAAAAGATTACAAATGAAAAAGATATCACTTAAGAGCGTGGTCATTTACGGCATCATCTTATCAGCTTCTGTTCTAAACTTATCCCATGCAGCAGCACAGGTAGCCTTTCAATCAAAAGCCGTAACTATTAGTTTAACTGGCACTTCTACACTGCATGATTGGGAAATGAAAACAACAACCGGTACCAGTGAAGCTGCATTTACGGTAGATGCAACTGATAAGGTCATTTCTATTTCAAAATTAAGTTTCACATTGCCTGTAGAAACCCTGAAAAGTGAACATACCGCCATGGATAATAATACGTACAAAGCAATGAATACGGATAAGTTCCCGAACATCAGTTTTGTACTTACTTCTTCTTCTGTTACACCCAACGGTAACAATACATACCTGTTACATTGCTCTGGTAAATTATCAATTGCGGGTACTACAAAAGAGACTGATCTTATTGCAACGGGCAAGTATAACCCAGCCGATAAAAGTTTTACTGTAACAGGTGTAAAGGCAATGAAAATGACTGACTACAATGTAAAACCCCCAACTGTTATGTTGGGAACAATTAAAACCGGCGATGCAATTAGTATTGCCTATAACTTAAAATTTACTCATTGAAATTCAAACTAACTACTCAAAAATAAAATTAGCATTATGAAAAAGCTACTATCCTTCAATGCCTTTAAAATGGCAATCGCATTAAGTGCAGTTATTCCTTTAGGCCTTAACGCACAGTCTGATAATTCAGGAAAAAAATCTTTCAAACAAACTGTAAATGAGTTTTATGGCAAGCCATCAAACTGGCGCCCATACGATCAGGGCGGTATTAATGTTTTCGAAACTTCAAAGGTAGATTCTATTGCTTTTGAAGGACCACGGATCAGGTTTGGTGCTGGCTTTACACAGCAATATCAGAGCCTGAAACATGAGAATAAAGGTGCTGTTGATTATGCAACTGCCAATAAACTTTATCCGCTTACTGCAGGTTTTATGACCGCCCAGGCAAACCTGTTTACAGATATTCAGCTTGGTGAGGGTATCAGGTTAAATGTTACCACATATTTGTCTTCCCGTCACCACAACGAAGCATGGGTTAAAGGCGGTTACATTCAGTTTGATAAACTTCCATTCAAAGGAAAATTCTGGGATAACCTAATGAATATTGCAACAATTAAAGTTGGTCATATGGAGATCAACTATGGTGATGCCCATTTCCGCAGATCTGATGGTGGACAAACGCTTTACAATCCATTTATGGAAAACAATATCATGGACGCTTTTGCAACAGAAATTGGTGGAGAAGTTTACTTACAGAAAAATGGTTTCTTTGGAATGCTGGGCATGACAAATGGTATGATAAAAGGAAATGTAGATTCAACTTATGTTACCAAAAATTCTTCCGGAGAAATCATTGATAATAACACTAAAAAAGCTCCGTCTATTTATCTTAAAGGCGGTATTGATAAATCTGTAGGTGAAGCTTTACGTATACGTGTATCTGGTAGCTATTACCATAACAGCAGTGCTGCTGGCAGTGGTCTTACATTATATGGTGGCGATCGTACCGGTTCTAACTATCAGAATGTAATGGAAAAAGTTCCATACGGTACCCCCAATCCTTCTGGTTCTGCGATACCTTTCTCTGGCAGGTTAAACCCCGGCTTCTCAAAAAAAGTAAATGCGTTCATGTTCAATGGTTTCTTAAAAGTTAACGGACTGGAATTGTTCGGTACATATGAAACTGCAAGCGGCCGTACAAAAAATGAAACTGTAAACAGAAGAGTAAACCAACTGGCAGGTGATGTAGTATATCGCTTCGGTAAAAATGACAATTTGTTTTTAGGTGGACGTTACAATACAGTAAAAGCAGAATTAAACGGTTTTGCAAATAAAGTTACTGTTAACAGGTTGGCTGGTGCAGCAGGATGGTTTGTAACAAGAAACGTATTGCTGAAAGGCGAACTGGTACAACAGAAATATAAAGATTTTCCTACAACTGATTATCGTGCCGCTGGCAAATTCAGTGGTGTTGTTATTGAAGCAGTAGTTGGTTTCTAACCATCGCTTCAGATATTGAATAAGTGTTGTTGTTGTAAAAGAATGAGCCTGCTACAGGCTCATTCTTTACTTAGATAATAAATTTTTCCAACCTAAATATATTAGAAATGAAAACCATGCTTGTTGCTACCGACTTTTCGCCCGCTGCCAATAATGCATTGCAATACGCCATTAAGATGGCCCGGTTTTTAGATGCAAAAATTGTTTTATACCACGCTTATTTAACCGAAAATTATATTCCTGACCTGGTATTATTGCAACCTGTTAAAAACCTTCACGAAGAATTTGAAGTGATGTTAAGAAAGCAGGTCGAAAACCTTACTGAATTAGATAATTCGAACATTGAATTGCGCTGTTCCCCCGGCATTGCGGCAGAAAGTATTGTAGCTGTTGCCAATGAAGTAAACGCACAATGGATTGTTGCCGGCATGAAAAAAACTGGTCTCACTTTCAGAAATTTTTTTGGGACTACTGCTTTAACATTGTGTAGAAGATCTTTAGTGCCGCTTATAATTGTTCCTGAAGATATCTTGTTCAGAAGTGTTCGTACGATTGCATTGGCCAGTGATTTAAAAGTGGAGCATAACCTTATGATGCTTGATCCACTGGCCAGTTTTGGAGCATCATTCAATGCAAGATTGTTTGTGGTTAATGTGAGGCAGAAGGATACACATGGAATTGATGCAAAGGCATATATCGCATTAAATATGGAATGGAGCCTGGAAGAATTAGCACCTAAATTTACATTTATTGATGATGAAAATATTGGCGAAGCATTGAATGATTTTATAGCTTCAAATTATGTTGACATGTTAGCGCTTGTGGCACATGAACATTCGTTATTTGAAAGGTGGTTTGCAAAAAGCACTATAAAAAACATGATGTTTAATTGCCATGTGCCATTAATGATTTTGCCCGACAAATCAACAATTGAAATAACGCAAGAATCTGTTCCTGTTATTGGAAGATTAGCTTTCTGAGGTTGAATAATTAAGACTTTTAACCAATAATTATCTGCGTGTATAATTGTAAAACATTGCAATAAAATTTTAAAGCCGTTTAATATGCGTTCGTATTTACCGCGGCAGGTAGCAGTGGTTTTACAAAAGCTCCATCAGACCCG
>JBKJNG010000276.1:0-5923 GCA_046596065.1 Phnomibacter sp.
CTCAAATAATTCACCACTGACTGTGCATCCAAAAGATCTTGCCATACAGAATTTCACTTACGAACTGCCCGATGAACGGGTTGCGAAATATCCTTTGGCAAACAGGGATGTTTCAAAATTATTACTGTACAAAAAAGGCCAAATTAGTCAAACAATTTTTAGCAAAATAGCCGATGAGTTACCTGCTGATTCTCTTCTCGTTTTCAACAACAGTAAAGTAGTAGAAGCAAGATTATTGTTTAAAAAGACATCGGGTGGTATTATAGAAATCTTTACACTGGAACCACATGAACAATATGCTGATATTACCACTGCCATGAACACTACCGGGAGCATACAATACAAATGCCTGGTGGGTGGTGCAGGCAAGTGGAAAAGGGGCATGGTGCTAACAAAGGAAGTATTGCATAATGAAAGTATTATTCACATTGAAGCAGCCATTACAGAACGAAGACCCGATTGTTTTGTTATTGAATTAAAATGGACTCCTGCTGATTTACCGTTTGCAGAAATATTACATGCAGCAGGTAATATTCCCATACCACCCTACCTGCACCGCGATGCAGACGACACTGATACAGAAAGATATCAAACCATTTATGCATTAGCGGATGGAAGTGTAGCAGCTCCCACTGCCGGTTTGCATTTTACACCACAATCAATGCAAAGTCTTTCTGCAAAAAATATTGAACAGGCATATGTAACACTGCATGTGGGAGCAGGCACGTTTATGCCGGTAAAATCCGCCACCATGCAGGATCATAACATGCATGCGGAGTTTATTGATGTTAGTATTGACCTGCTGAAAAAACTAATAGTGCACAACACCATTATACCGGTTGGCACTACAAGCATGCGCACTATTGAAAGCCTCTATTGGATGGGTTTCAAAGCACTAATAAATCCAGTAATAACACTACAGGATATCTGCATTGAGCAATGGGATCCTTATGAAGCAATTGATGCATGGAGTATATTTAAAGTAAATACAGTAAAAAATGTAAATACAATTGCACACGCAATTACTGGTGATGCTTCTGCTCCAAACGCATTATCAGTAATAGATAAAAAAACTGCGTTACAAGCTTTAATACAATGGCTTGAAAGCCACAAAATGCAGCGGCTGATTGTTAAAACACAAATACTTATTGCGCCGGGGTATCAATTTAAAATTGCCAATGCACTCATTACGAATTTTCACCAGCCACAATCTACCCTATTGCTTTTAGTAAGCGCCTTGATTGGTGATGACTGGAAGAAGGTTTATAGTTATGCTATGGCAAATGATTTCAGGTTTCTAAGTTATGGTGACAGCAGCTTGTTGTTTCCTATCGTGAGTAGTGAGTATTGAGTAGTTGTAGCGAGTACTGATTGCTGCCACATAAGTAAACAACATTTCTGCTACACAATTTAGACAACATCAATAAATTTTATATTTTAAAATCACTTATGCGCAGAGGCACCCTTCCCCACCTATGGAGAAGGTCCGGGGATGAGGCCTAGTAATGCCCCCTTATACCCGGCTTTATTTTCTCATCATACAACTTTCTTAAACTTGCATGAACATCGGGCGAAAGCGCCGGCATGCCGGATGCTTCCACATTGCTTTTTACCTGTGATATTTTTGATGCACCTGGTATTACGGTTGTTACCTGCGGATGATCAAGTATCCAACGGATGGACCATTGCGCAAGTCTTTCATCGGGTAATAATTGCTTTATTTCTTGCACCAGTTCAATGCCCTTATTAAACTCAATACCAGAGAAAGTTTCGCCTGCATTAAATGCCTTTCCGTCAGCATTAAAATTGCGATGATCATTTTTTTCGAACACAGTTTGTGGTGTAAATTTCCCGGTTAGCAAACCACTCGCCAATGGCACACGTACAATAATGACAACATCTTTTGAAGCGGCTTTTTCAAAAATTTCACCTGCCACGTGTTGCCTGAATAAATTAAAAATTATTTGTAAAGAAGCAAGACCATCCTGCTCCAAACAAATCAGCGCTTCTTCGCTGGTTTCTACACTGGCACCCCAATATTTTATCAAGTTTTCATCCTGCAATTTCCGGTAGTGATCAAACACTATTCCAGTACGCATTTCTTCGGTTGGAATGCAATGCAACTGCTCGAGAAATAATTGCTGAACACCCAAATGCTGCAACGAATCTTCCACCTGCCTGCGCATATAATCGTAGGTATAATTTGGGGGCCATGGTTTGCCCGTTTCGCTTCTGCGACCAAGCTTTGTAGCCACATACAGCTGGCTCTCTGTAGTTTTCAAAAACTTGCCAATAATCCGTTCGCTGATGCCCATGCCATACACATCGGCTGTGTCTATAAAATTGCCACCGGCATCAACAAATGCTTGCAAAATTTCCATGGCAAGCGCCTCATCTACATTTCCCCAATCCGCACTGCCGAGTTGCCAGGTTCCCAATCCAACTTCCGATAGCTGATGTCCTTTAAACGATCTGTAATTCATATTGCTGATTGATAATGATAATTGTAAAGATAGATACCGAAAGTTAAGCCAGGCTTCGGCCTTTAAATTTTGTTAATCATTCCTTAACGCATCCGCAATTGCGGTACATTAAATGATTTATAACAGGTGCTGGCATACATTTAGCAGCAGATTGTTTCAGTATTTTCGATCTTCAAAACTTTTAATTCATGACCAGGAAAAACAAAACACTGATTAGTATTGCATCTGTGGCATCTCTTACAACTCTTGGCGTTATCTTTTTTATCGGCTGGAGAAAGCACATGAAGAAACAACAGCGGATTTTAGACCAGATAGCAGATGAAGGATACGAGACAGCTCATGACATTTTATATCCACTTAAAAAAAGTCCTATCAGGAAAATATTTTAATAACAGCACTTGTAAATAGAAAATGCGGCCCGTAAGAGCCGCATTTTCTATTTAGAGAAAAATCTTCTACAATTTTGGTGTCTGAAAATTAGAAAATAAACTCGGCTCCGCAATTTTCTTTTCTACATCACTAACCTTACGGGGGGCGTCTAAAGAAATTATTTCGCATGCATTCTTACCAATAATTACATCATCTTCAATGCGAACCGCAATATCCCACCATTTAGGATCGCAGGGGCTACCCTTTGGAATATAAATACCGGGCTCAACAGTTATTACCATGTTTTGCGCTAATATTCTTGTGGCACTCTTATCATGCACATCCAAACCAAGGTGGTGCGAACAGCCATGCGGGTAATAAGTACCAATTTCTTTTTTGTCATTTATGATGCCAAGTTTTAATAAACCATTCGTCAATACGTCAATTGCTTTTTGATTTAATGCACTAAACGGAACACCTTCTTTACACAATTGAAAAACTGCATCCTGCGCATCGTACACCAATTGATAAATGGATTTTTCTTCAGCAGTAAACTTGCCATTTATAGGTATCGTCCTCGTAACATCGGCTGAATAACCATGATATTCCGAGCCCACATCCATCAGCAATAAATGTTTACCAATGCTTTGGTTATTGTTCTCGATATAATGCAAAATACAACCGTTGGCTCCTGCTCCAATTATTTGCGGATAGCCTTCATCTTCCGCTGAATATTTCTTGTGCATGTACGTATGTATGCCTTCCAATTCCGTTTCTGACATACCGGGTTTAATGGCTTTCATAACTTCAGCGTGAGACAAAGCTGAAAGCTTTACCGATTTTCTTAACAGCACTAATTCTTCAGGCTGTTTTATTTCTCTTAAAGTACCTGTTAGCTTACCATACAATGCTGTGGCAGTTGGGTTTGCTTTTACTTTAGCGGCAACAGATGCAAGGGTTACACTATCAGGATTATTGAGCAATTCAAGTAACAAAGGACTGCTTTTATAATCTGCATTATCAGTTTCAGCCATTTTTGTTTTAATGGCTTTAATTCTTGTTGGAAGATTAGACATCGTGGTATAATTGGCAAGCCTGGAAAGATCTCCTTCAAGGTCTTTATTATAAGCAACCTTAATACCGGCATTGTCTCTGAATTGTTTAATCAGCGACGTCATGTTTCCGGCATCCGCATCAGAAACATTATCGTACAGCACTTTGCTGTATTTCGAAAAATCAAGCGGGTAATTTTTAAATTCATCTGCATTATAAACCGTTGAAAAACCAAGCTGATTTTTTACGCCCTCTACGCCAAGCCTGCGCCCGGTCCATTGCTCCTGCAAAGGATTTTTCTTTCTTACAAAAAACAGGTCGTTATAACTGCCGCTATCCGTTACCTGCTGGTCTTTAAATATCAACAACACCGCTTCCGTTTCTTTATAACCACTGAAATAATACAGGTCGGGGTTTTGATGAAACCGGTATTCTACATCATTTGAAAAAACGCGTTCAGGAAAAGCGAATACTACCATTACCGAATTTTCCGGCATCAGTTTCCGCAATGCATCTCTGCGGCCTTTGTGAAACGATGCAGGCAGATAATCAGCCGGCAAATTTTCCTGCGCAAACAACGCGGAACATGCCATCAGAACAAAAACAAAACTTACAATTTTTTTCATGTGTTACTATTATGGTTTCTTAAACTGCGTATTAAACGCTCCAAACTTAGGTGAACCGCTTTTAGACGACAACTGAAATTGTGTCAAATGGTTTACGCGACAGAATTAAGCAATTAATATTATAAGTGATTATTTTGAGCCCAATCTGTATCATAAACTAGTTGATTCCAAACCACCGTATCACCTTGTTACCTCATCAACCCACAACCCAAACGCTCTCCCCAAACTTGGCACCCCATTTGCCGCTAAGGCGCTTTAACCTATCCTTCACCACGGCCACAGCTAATTATTTTACCTTCATTTCAATTAATTATGAAGCAATACCTGTTGATACTAATACTGCTGAGCTTTGGTGCAGTCTCGAAAGCGCAGTGGTACGACCCCGAAAAAGTGCCATCGAAAGCGCAAATGATGTATTCAGGCGCAATACAGGCCCTGCAGGACGGCGAATGGAACAATGGTCGCACGCTGTTGAATAATGCGCTTAAAGTGTATCCAAAATTCGTTGAAGCATGGCTGAGCATGGGCGGCATGTATGGCCAGCTGAAACAATACGACAGTGCCGTGCACTGTTACCAGCAGGGCTACCAGCTGGACAGTGTGTTTAGCAACGATATGTTGCTGCCCTGGTCGATAAACCTGGCAGGACTTGGCCGCTTTGCAGACGCAAAAGCGATGACCGATAAACTGATCAATAATCCCAACACCGACCGCCGCTCGGTGGAAGCTGCCCGCTACCGCCAGAAAACTTATGACTTTGCGCTCGACTTTGAAAAGAAACAAGGCCGCCAGGAAAACTTTAGCCCGCATAATCTTGGCGATAGCATCAATAGCACATTCAGCGAATATTACCCGTCATTTACCATTGACGACAGTATATTGGTCTTCACCCGCAGGGGTCGTGGCGTGCGGGAAGATTTTATTAAAACGGTTAAAACCGGCGACGGCTACCAACTGGCAAAACCGGTGGAAGGTCAACTGAACGAAGAGCCGTCCAAGGGCGGCATCAGTATTTCGCAGGATGGCGAATGGTTGTTATTCGCAGGCAATTTCAGTAAAAGCGGTTTTGGCAACTTTGATATCTATTTAAGCTATGCGACGCCAACAGGCTGGAGTGAACCATATAACCTTGGCGAAAATGTGAACACTGAATTTTGGGAAAGCAGTCCTTCAATCAGCCCTGATAAACAAATACTATATTTCAGCAGTAACAGGCCCGGTGGTTTTGGCGGCAAGGATTTATACGTTAGTCACCGTTTGCCAAATGGCAATTGGGGGCCAGCCGAAAATATGGGTGCCAATTTCAATACCGCTGCCGATGATCTTGCACCATTTATTCATGCCGATAATCAAACACTTTATTTTACCAGTGGTGGGCATCCCGGCTATGGC
>JBKJNG010000528.1:0-4063 GCA_046596065.1 Phnomibacter sp.
GACGCAACGAAGTCGCCAAAGGGCTTTTAGCTGGTATCAAAAGAAAGGAATAAACCTTCACAGGACGAAAAATTAGTATGCATATTCAAACCCCACCTGGCGCAAATCTCTATCCTACCCTCTTGGGCGGGCTTTCCTTTTAAAAAGGCTCAATCAATTAATTGCGGTTTTTCAATTTAACCCTTAGCTTTTGTAAGAAATACTTTCCCATGTGGTACTAATAGTATAAACAAACGACAAACGTGACGGAAGCAGATCAACAAAAATTATTTGAAATATGGCTTGCGCAGTATAAACTACTGCTGTTTAAAGTAGTGAGGGCCTATGCATTTACCGCCGCCGACCAGGATGACCTCTTCCAGGAAATCTGCATACAGGTATGGCGCTCCATCCCCAATTACCGCCAGCAATCGTCAGTAAGCACCTGGCTGTACCAGGTATCCATAAATACCGCGCTTAAGTGGAACCGCAAAGAACAAAAACACCGCGAAAGACAATCGGGCGCTGAAATGAGCGAACAACTGTTGCAGGAGATCAAGGAACCATCTGACGAACGGCTGCACTGGCTATACAACGAGATTTCCCGGTTGGAGGAAGTGGACCGCTCCCTATCGTTGCTGCTGCTGGATGGCTTTAGTTATAAAGAAATGTCGGACATATTGGGAATTTCCGAATCGCATGTGGGCGAAAAAATTCACCGCATTAAAAAACACTTATCTACTCAATCAAAAAAACATACTTACCATGGAATTTGAAGAATTGAAAAAAATATGGGACACGCAAAACAACCAACCTATGTATGCCATCAACGAAGCCGCGCTGCACAAACGTATCCAATCAAAAATGCATCGTGCTACCCGCCTCTCCAACATCAACGATATTGGCCTTACAATGATAGCGCTTGTAACCGCTGCTATTTCGCTTTTCCTAAGCAAACCAATTAGCGTATGGGATTGGATAATAAGTGCGGAGCTGGTAATAATAGCAGCGTATATATTGGCAGGCCGTACAAAAAGAAAAAAGCAGGAAGCCCGTTTTGACCGCAGCATGCTGGGCGATCTTGATCACGCCATCAACAATTTCCGGTACGAAGAAAGGCGTGGTAAAACGATGGTATGGTGGTTTATTGTGCCGCTGGCTATTCCTGTTTTAATAAACATGGCACAGAAAAACAGTTCATGGCAGCAGTGGCTTTTAATTGCCGGTGCTTTTGTACTCTCCTACTTCGTTATCCGCCACGATTATACCCATCACCATATCCCGCAAAAAAGAAAGCTGGAGGCATTGCGCAAACAATTACTGGAGGAAGACGCTGTTCTTCCCGGTTAATTGGCTGCGGGAATTTGTGAAACATTTCAACTCAAAAACAGAAAAAGTTCAACAAATACCCTCCTTTTCAACCACTCATGTTTTTCCACTCTTCTACCTTATACATCATTGCTACTTTTATCCCATGCTTACATTCATCGCCTGGATCATCTTATTTATCCTCTGCTGGCCATTGGCTATTTTGGCTTTGGTATTGTATCCCATTTTTTGGTTGCTCACGCTGCCTTTCAGGATACTGGGTATTGCGGTGGATGGCGTGTTTAGTTTACTCAAATCTATCATGATGCTGCCCGGCAGGTTGTTGCAGCGTGTGTAGAATTTTCGACGTTCAACTATGATACGACCGCACGCACGAGTATAAACATTTACTTCCCCCATTTCCTGAGCGAAACCGGTGCATTGAAAATAAAGTCCTGCACCGGGCGGAGGTTTGGATCGTACTACCAAAGAGCAGGAATTTCTCCATCAGCGTTGTCTTTCCGAAATCGGGGTGATTGATAATAGCGAATGTTCTGCGTTTACTTATGGTGCCATAATTTATTTTCCCATTAAAGCCAGCATTTTTTCGGCATATCGTTTTCCGAGTTCTTTATATCCATCTGCATTAAAGTGTAAATTATCTGCTCCATCTGTGCATCCTGTAGATGAAATAACGTAGGAGTTTTTAATCATATCAGGCAACGTTGCGATGATTTTATTCATTCCTGCACAAATTCCACCCTGGTCGGCATTCACAGTTTCCCCGACAAGCAGCGGCACTTTTTTTGCTTTTAGATGCAGATCTTTTAAAAGATTATCATACACCAATTTTACTTTTTTTGTCCATAAAGAATCATTGGAATTGGATTCTCCCTGGTGCAGAAGGATGCCTTTGATAACACCATCTTTTTGCGCAAGCTTTGCCATTTCCACCAGTCTTGCATAATGGTTTCCATCGTATTCTTTAATCATTCCTTTCATCCACACTGGCGCAGTAATTATATAAGATTCATAATTGTCTTTATCAAACAATTCAATTTTGCAACCACCAATAGAAACATTGATGATACCGACCCTAACATCTTTGGGTAGATTGGCTACCATTGTTCTGCCAAAAAAAATCTGTCAGTGTAAGCCCGGTATGGCAGCGGCACAACGGTGGTATGGCGGTATACCATTCACCTTTTTTGCGGTTAAGATTGGGACAATCAACAGCCTCCATTACCTGGAAACGGCTATCAATACCGATAGTATCTTCAGCCCTTATCTTAGCATTGCCTTCCATATTAGATTGTCCAAAACTCAGGAAGATGTAAAACTTTTTATCCCGTGAAAATGAGGTTATAATCAACAGCATAAAAATTGCTGATAAAATAATTTTGTTTTTCATTGTTGAATTAGCTGTTTTATTTTTTTTAACCGGTTCTCTTATTTAGTTACTTGCAATTGAAACACGCTTACAGAGAACGGATCAAGCGTTCTTTTAAATGTAAAAGCCACACCTTTTATTTTTGCACTTACCGGTACAATTTTTTCAGGCTCTGTTATTGTATTTGTGTCTTCCGGTTTATTGCCTTTAATCACTAACATGGTAGCGTCCGGCAAAACTTTTCCAATGCCATTTAAGTTGATGTTTACCGGTTGTTTTTTACCGGTTGTATTCACCATTTTAAGATAGACGGTTCCTGTTTTTTCATCCATTGTGGCGCTGTAAAAAACAGTAGGAACCTGCGTGGCTATTTTTATGCCATCCGTACTATCTCTTTTGGTAAGTGGCTTTGGTTGCGTGGGAATATGGTCGGCTGTTATGGGTATTACTTTATCGCCCAAATAGTTTCCGAATAATTTTTGAACATAATACGAGGGCGAACCAAAACTGTTTAATGCATCGTATCCAATTAAATCAGAATCCCATTGCCATGCTTTGGGAGCAGTTGCTGTGGCTTTATTTACGTTTACAAAAAGTGGTGCGTAACAAGACATAATAACAAGGTCTGCATTGCGTTCCATACCAGTCATCCATGCAGCATCACCCAACGCTGCATTTAAATTTGTTGTTGGTGCACCTTCTCTCGTTGCCCACTCACCCACAAATATTTTAGGACCATTGCGGTCATAATTGTCGTATTGAGCGGCATTTTGCCACATAGACCAGGAGTCACGATAATAATGTTCATCTACAATTTCAGGTAGCCTATTTCCAGTTATCTTAAGATCAGGAAATTGTTTTTCATCAATGGTAGAAATTATATGCAATGACGGATATTTTTTTTCTATTGCAGCCCTGAACTGTTTGAACCTGCCATCATAACTATTAGATCTGTCAAAAAAGTCTTCGTTACCGAGTTCTACATAGGTAAGTTTAAACGGTGTGGGATGTCCGTCAGCAGCACGTTTAGCTCCCCAATAAGTATTCACATCACCCATTACATATTCAATTTCATCCAATGCATCATCTACATACGGATTTAACAACGGACCTGCATCAATATGATCGGTATTAAGCGAATAGCCTGCGTACACAGCTAATAGCGGCTCTGCGCCTATATCTTCACACCATTGTAAAAATTCAAGCATTCCTAAACCATCAGAAGCACGATAACCCCACGAGCCTTTGTGACCCGCCCTTTGTTCCAGCGGGCCTAAAGTAGCCTTCCAGGGAAAGGCATCTGTAATTAATGGTCCTTCCAAATAATTGCCTCCGGGAAAACGTAAAAATTTTGGCTTCATATCGGCCATCATTTTTATTAGTTCG
>JBKJNG010000590.1:0-3157 GCA_046596065.1 Phnomibacter sp.
TACCCGCCTGCTTTTTTTGCAAAAACAAACGAGTTAATTGAATTATGCAAAGTGGCATCACAATACAACGGCTCTTATATCAGTCATATGCGTAGCGAAGGCAATAAGTTGATGGAAGCGTTGGAAGAACTAATCACCATTGCAAACGAAGCAAAAATTCATGCGGAAGTATATCATTTAAAAGCTGCCGGAAAACAAAACTGGCCAAAAATGGACAGCGTGATAAAACGAATTGAAGCAGCAAGAAATTCGGGCATCAATATCACTGCCGACATGTATACTTATCTCGCAGGTGCAACCGGCTTAACCGCATCATTTCCGCCTTCGTTACAGGATGGAGGCTTTGTTAAATTAAGGCAACGTTTACAGGATCCGGCCATTCGTTTGCAAATGAAAAAAGCCATGAATACCAATGCGGCTGATTGGGAAAATTTATACTACGCGGCAGGTTCGCCCGACAAAGTTTTATTGCTTGGTTTTGTAAAAGATTCACTGAAAAAATATACCGGCAAAACCCTGGCAGAAGTTGCTGCCATTCGCGGCACTTCACCAGAAGAAACTGCTATGGATTTAATTGTGCAGGATAGCAGCAGAATTTCTGTTGCCTTCTTTTTAATGAATGAAGACAATGTAAAAAAACAGGTTGCATTACCGTGGGTAAGTTTTGGCAGTGATGAAGGCTCTTATACCAACGAAGGCGTCTTCTTAAAATCAAATGCACATCCTAGGGCTTATGGAAATTTTATAAGAGTAATTGGCAACTATTGCAGGGACGAAAAAGTATTGAGTCTTGCTGCTGCAATAAATAAATTAAGCAAGTTGCCTGCCACCAATCTTAAGCTGGAAAAAAGAGGAGAATTAAAAACCGGCAACTATGCCGATGTTGTAATTTTCGATCCCGCAAAAGTAAAAGACAATGCTACTTATGATACGCCGCATCAGTATGCATCGGGCGTTAATTATGTATTGGTAAATGGCACTACCGTATTAAACAACGGAACGCATACCAATGCCATGCCGGGCCGTTTTATTAAGGGTCCGGGTTACAAAAAATAATTGTAAAAAATAATCGTTTTTATTAAATGGAGATAACTATTCGCCGGGCGGTAAAAGAAGATTGCCCCCGCTTGCTTGAACTGGTAAAAGAATTGGCGCTGTATGAAAAAGCGCCTGAAGAAGTGACTGTAACACTGGATCATTTTACAGAAAGTGGCTTTGGTGCAATGCCTGTTTGGTGGGCGTTTTGTGCAGAAGCCGATGGCATAGTTCAGGGATTTGCTTTGTATTATATCCGTTACAGTACCTGGAAAGGGCAGCGCATGTATTTGGAAGATATTGTTGTTACAGAAGCTGTGCGTGGCAAAGGATTGGGGAAACTTTTATTTGATGCTCTAATACAGGAAGCTAAAGAAAAAAAATTGAGTGGCATTGTTTGGCAGGTGTTGGAATGGAATGAACCTGCCATTAATTTCTATAAAAAATACAGTGCAAGTTTTGATGGCGAATGGGTGAATTGCGCTTTAACGATCAGCTAAAAAAATCCTTACAAAATAATAAATTCATTTTTTAGGAGATCCTCCCCTGTTGCAGGCAATGGAGATTTAGCTGCTGGTCACTCACCTGGAAATTCCGGAATCCATCTAAAAACTTTTTGTTAAGTGAACCGATATGTAACGGCGGGTGTAATATTTGCGTTGTTTTGCAACTTCTACATTCGAAATCATAATAATGAACCAACCGAACGGACATATTAAACGCGGCATTTTACTGATGAATCTTGGCTCGCCCGACAGTACTGAAGTAAAAGATGTTAGCCGCTACCTGAATGAATTTTTATTGGACGAACGTGTAATTGATTATCCATGGTTGCTTCGGAAAATACTTGTTAGTGGCATTATTGTTCCGTTCCGTGCGCCCAAGTCGGCCGAAGCCTACAAAACCGTCTGGACAAAAGACGGGTCTCCATTGATACATATCACCCGCCAGCTGCGGGACGCCGTGCAGCAACTGATGGAGGAGCCGGTGGAAATATCGATGCGTTATGGCAACCCCGATTCTAAAACGGGTTTCGATAACCTGCTGAAACGTGCGCCCGGCATTGAAGAAGTAATTGCGCTTCCGCTATACCCGCACTATGCCATGTCGTCTTACGAAACTGCGGTCGAAGATGCCAGGGTTGTACATCAAATGGAGAAATACCCGTTTAAGCTTCGATTTCTTAAACCGTTTTACAACGATCCCGCATACATTAATGCACTGGCCGAAAGCATGAAACCGTACGTTTCCAAAGCTTACGATCATATCTTATTCAGCTACCATGGTTTGCCTGCAAGACATTTGCGAAAAAGCGATATCACAAAACAGCATTGCCTTAAAGTGGCCGATTGCTGTAATGTAGATTCGATGGCACACAAAACCTGCTACCGTCACCAGGTGTTTACAACTACAAGGCTGGTTACCGAAATGCTGGGCATTCCAAAAGACAAGCAGAGCATAAGTTTTCAATCCCGTTTAGGTAAAGGCTGGCTTGAACCTTTTACGGACATCAGGCTCGAGGAAATGCCAAAAGAAGGTATTAAAAACCTGCTGGTTGCGTGCCCCGCTTTTGTAAGCGATTGCCTGGAAACACTCGAAGAAATTGCAGAACGCGGCAAGGAAATTTTCATGAAAGCAGGAGGCGAAAGTTTTAAAATGATACCTTGTATGAATACGCACCCTGTTTGGGTGAATGCGGTGAAAAGTTTGGTACTGGGGTGATTTGTTGACAGGGTGATTAGTTGACGAGTTGATTAGTTGAAAAGTTGACAGGGTGTCAATCAAAACTAATCTAAAGAGTCTCTGTATTGGCAACTGGTAACCGGCATCTTGCAACTGGTTAATGGTAACCGGCATCTGCCTCCTGCCATCTTTACCTCTGCCGTGCTACCTTTATTACATGAACGACATAATAAAAGCGCAACAGCTAAAAAACCATAAGCGGTTAGCAACCGGTTTGTTTTTAATGATGCTGGCGGTGTATGTTTTATTTACCTGGCTAATGCGCACCAACAGTGCGGCATGGCTGGGTTATATCAAAGCATTTTCCGAAGCCGCTATGGTTGGTGCGCTTGCCGATTGGTTTGCTGTTTTCGATCAGGTTAGTATGTGGAATGGGTAT
>JBKJNG010000055.1:0-3278 GCA_046596065.1 Phnomibacter sp.
TGATTTTCCTACTCGTTTGGCTTTTCGGTTTCGCCCCGTTTTTTTAGTGATGGCTGGTCTTCACTTTTTATTCGAAAACTGTATGGTTAGGGTTTTATAACCGCATGGTACCCTGCATTACCTGTCCACCCGATAAACTTACCGTATAGTTTAAGCCCATACATTGGATTAAGGACGAACATGGCCTCAAAATGTCAAAAGGGTGTGGGACTATTTTCCGGGAAATACAGAACAGGGATAATTGCTTACATTAAAAGCGTTAGTGAACCACAGCCGGATTTTGCAAACAGTAAAAGGCAAGTGCCGAAATCGTGCAACCTTTACTATTTTATGGTGATAAGTTGCGAAAAGTTGTGGTGTGTAATATTTTCTGAGGTCAAACCTGGTTAATGTCCGATTCATCAGGCTTTAATAAAATTCAATGCAGTCGATAAACGAATTTAAAACCTGTTTCCAACGGCAGTTAAATAAAATTTCGTCCCAAACAGTTTGGATGGGACGAAATAAAAAATTAATTATTTTGAACTCAATAAAGGCTTGTAAACAAGCAGTTCAGACCAGCGCATCTGCACTACTTCTGAATAGTCTTTTAACCATTCATCAAACGAGCCGGCTCCGTTGGCTGCGTTAAATCTTTCCATCATTGGTTTACGATAATCGCTGGCCAGTTCTTTTAAACCATTTTTTAAACGGGTAACTGTTATGTATCCGGGCTCGCCGGAAAATGCCGACAAATAAACGGCGACAGATTCACCACCGGCCACCCATACGGTTTTAAGTTTTTGAATCAGCGCCATCACATTACTAATCTTACCGGGTTTAGCGGTCATGTGATTAATAACAATTTTATCTGCATAATCCGTAAGCTGCACTGTGCTTAAATCGGTCTGGAAATCGTAATAGCCGCTTTGACCGCGGCCATCGGTAAGTGGTAATACATTTTTTTCCCAATCGGCAGTATGTTCGGCGCTAATGTCGGCACGGCTATCCAAATTGCTCCACGTGGTGGGGCCTTCGGTAACCATATAACCGCCTGCATCCGGGCCAGACTCAATACTCCATACCCGCCAGGAAACATCACCTGTATGATATTTTTTTGCATGATTGGAAAGGGCCGCTTCAAACTCGGCGGCTTTTTCATTTCTGGAAAATAAACGATTTGAAGTAAGCACTGTTTTTGTTTGACTTATGCCTAACAAGGGAACAAGAAAAACGAGGAGCAATAAGTTTTTCATTTTGAGTTTTTTAATGATGAAAAAAATAGAATTATAAACATGTTTTCAGCGTTAAGGCGGGTACATACGGAAAGTTTTGTACCAGGACATTAAATTAAATTTTTTAAGTGGATGATGTAAATAAACTTTCTGTCACAACTTAATGAAGTGATCCAATAAAAGCAGGGTCATTAGGACGAACAGGATCTAAAACTGTCCGAAGGGTGCGATTTATTTACCGGGTAAATGAACAAATGGTCTGCAGGCCCCGATTGGGATTGCTATCCTGTCAAATAAAGGCGTTCATCCATTCATTTTGATAGTATAATAGTATGTTTGTGACAGGATAAATTATATGGAAACAAAACGCCAGGAAGAACTATTGGGTATTATTTTAAAAAATGAGCTCATCAGAATTTCTCGTATCGCTGAAAAGATGGCTGTGGCTGTTTCTCAATAGAGATTTGGCGAAATTGAAGGCAGGTGCGGTCATTTTATCTGTGGGCAGCGGCCCAGGTGTAAAATATAAAGTAAACCTGCGTGGCTTGTTATTAGCAGACATTGATGCAGACGCTTTTTTTAAAACTGATATAGATGACAGTCAGATCATTGAGCGCTACAATCCTTTTATATTTGAACAGCTGAACCAGGTTGCTTTATTTTCAAAAAAAGAATTATCGTTGTTAAATAAATTTCCCGGAGTTTATCAACAAAAAATATGAAAAACTAAACCATCTTCGGTTTTGTAATAAATATGCAAATACATGATCGCCGCATACAGCTCCACCTTCATTGTATCTTCTTTTGCTTTTGCCAGTTTTGACAACAAAGAAACTATGCGTTGCTGTCCATGCTTTTGCGCATGGCAGGTAACAACCCCGCAAAGGAACAGTACAAGGATAACAGTAAGTTTTTGCTTCAAGTTACTTAAACGGCTTTTGCTGGTATTATAAAGTTTGTATCCGCTGCATTAATTGTTCCTTCATGTCTTTGCCAAGTGGAATAGCTTTTTGTGCAATAATCACATGGCCTTCCGCTACTTCATCTACATGCGAAACATTGATGATGTAAGAACGGTGGATCCGAAGAAAATGGCGCATTGGCAATTTCTCCTCTATCGCTTTAAGTGTTATGGCAAGCATATACTCTTTCTGTTTGGAAAAAATGCGGCAGTAATTCCTGTCTGCCTCTATGTACCAAATATCAGCAATAATTATTTTCACCATTTTCTCGTGGTGGCGCACAAAAATTCTGTCGCTTAAAATAAAGGGTTGTTCTTCGTCGGTATTATTTTCTGTTATGGGCCCGGTTTCGTTTTCCGCCATGCGGCTAATGGTCAGTTCAATGGCCCGTTGAAGATCGAGTTGCTTAAACGGTTTTGAAATAAACGCATAGGGCCGGGTAGGTTTTGCCCGGTTAAATGTGGCTTCATCGGAATTGGCAGTAAGATAAATGATAGGAATATCAGCCAATTGCTGTATGTGTTTTGCAGTTTCAATACCGTCTAATTTTCCTTTAAGGTTTATATCAAGTAATACAATATCCGGTTTGTTTTCTCCCACTTGAATAATAGCATCTTCGCCTCTTGGCAGTATGCCCGTTACCTCGTACCCAAGACTGTTAAGTTGCATGGCAATTTTTGCGGCAATAATCATTTCATCTTCTACAACAAGTATCTTAACCAGGCTATCCATTATTGAAATAAGTATTTTTTAAAATGAATGGAAAGGGCAGCGCTGTAATGTGTGTCTGCAATTAGGCTTGCTTGCTGGCGTTGTACGAAATAAAAACGCGGTACACAGGCAGCTATGTTTCTTATGTGCAAAATCATGAATGTTCTCGTACTCGGTTAGAATGTTGGATGGCTTTCAGGGTGTAATCTCCCGTTTTTATATGAACCGGTAAAAATATATTACACCCCGTATGGTTTTTTGGTTTTTTTGTGAGGTATTAATTTTATAAATACTTCGCAATTCTGGCATCCTTTCAGCCGGAAGATTGCTAAAAATAGAACTGCCCGTAACTTTTAGCTGCGGGCGGTTTTTTGTTTTTGAAAGAATATTA
>JBKJNG010000092.1:0-6580 GCA_046596065.1 Phnomibacter sp.
AAATATTCTTAAGCGTAAAAGTGAGGCAAACATCCGTTTACAAAACGGCTTCTACATTTAAATTTATTTGCTTTTTGGCAATTGAGTGTGGGGAAAATTCAGCTTTAATAAGATGACCGGGCGGGCATTGCCGCCAGCATCCGGCGGCAATAATAAAGCTAAAAATACCTTGTGACTTTTATCACAAGGTATTTTTTATAAGTTCCGACTATTAAGCGTTACGGTTAATGCAATTAAGATCTTCAAACGCAACTTCAAGCCTTTTGCTAAAGTTCTCTTCTGCCGAACGAAGCCATACACGAGGGTCATAATACTTTTTATTTGGCTTATCAGCGCCGCCTGGATTACCAAGCTGGCCCTGCAGGAATCCTTCATTTTTTTGGTAGAATTTGAGAACGCCTTCCCAGAAAGCCCACTGCAGATCGGTATCAATATTCATTTTGATGGCGCCGTAGCTGATTGCTTCCCTAATCTGGTGCTGTGGCGAACCACTGCCGCCATGGAAAACGAAGTATACAGGTTTTTCGCCGGTACCAAATTTTTCCTGGATATAAACCTGGCTTTTATTCAAAATATCAGGACGAAGCTCCACATTCCCCGGGCTGTATACACCGTGTACATTTCCAAAAGCAGCAGCCACGGTAAATAGCTTGCCAACTTTTTTCAGCTCTTCATAAGCATAAGCAACCTCCGATGGCTGTGTATACAATTTATCGTTTTCGATACCGCTGTTGTCAACGCCATCTTCTTCGCCACCAGTTACTCCCAATTCAATTTCAATAGACATGCCAAGTGGTTGCATCCTTTTAAAGAACTCAACCGAGGTATGAATGTTTTCTTCAATCGGCTCTTCAGAAAGATCGAGCATGTGAGAGCTGAAAAGTGGTTGACCTTTTTCTTTATAAAACTGTTCGCCTGCATCAATTAAACCGCTAATCCATGGCAACCATTTTTTGGCAGCGTGATCAGTGTGCAACACAACTGGTACGCCATAATATTTTGCTACATTATGAATATGCAATGCACCGGAAATACCACCCTGGATATTACCCTGCAACTTGTCGTTTGGCATGCCTTTACCTGCTATAAACTGGGCACCGCCATTGCTAAACTGGATAATAACGGGAGAATTTACCTTAGCCGCCGTTTCCAAAACTGCGTTAATGGTATCGGTACCGATTGTATTTACAGCCGGCAAAGCAAACTGGTTATCTTTTGCATCGTTTAGTAAGGCTTCTAACTGTTCGCCGAACAACACACCTGGTGTGTACTTCATATTGATTATTGTTTTAAAATTAATAGCAAGCGGCCGCTAAGGTAATAGATAATACCAAAACATATTACTGACACCCATCAGCAGGCTATAATAACCTGTTTTGCAGTTGCCTGAAGTAGAGAGGGGCCTGTAGCATCCTGCTTCCATACCAGCTGAACATTTCACCATCTACCAGTTCGATCCGTGGAGCTGAACCTAATGCCAATAGCAATTCCCGTATTTCCTGCAGTTGTTTTTGTTTGAAAGGAAAGGGTTCGCTGCTCAGCAAAACCAATTCACAATCCGTTTCAGCTATTTGTTGCAAGGTAATTTCAGGGTAGCGAAGCTGGCTGCCTGCAATATTAATAAAGCCGCATTTTTCAAGCATGCCGCTTATAAATGTATCTCCGCCAATAGTAATAAATGGGTTTTGCCAGATGAGATAGCAGGTTTTAACCGGCTTTTTAAGTAATTCAAACTGTTGAAATAAGTCGCCAATTTTTACAGCCATTTCATTGGCTTCAATTGCTTTGCCAGTTAACAAACCCACCTGCCGGATCATTTCAAGCGCATCTTCCAGTGTGCAGATATCGCTAACATAAACCGGGTATTCAGCTGCAAGTTCCACAATTTGCGCTCTTACATTTTCTTCTTTATTGGCGATAATAAAATCCGGAACAAGTGATTTTATCTTTTCAACTGAAACGGTTTTGGTACCTCCCACCCTTTTTTTATTTTTATACCAATGTGCGGGATGCACGCAAAATTTTGTAATGCCAACCACTTCTTTATCCAACCCAAGATCGTACAATAATTCCGTTATAGATGGCACCAAACAAATAATGCGTTCAGGAGTTTTTCCTAAACGCACCATCCTGCCTGTTTGATCTTTTACGGCTATCATTAACTTTTATTAATTAAATGAATGATCCGCAATAAACGAATTGCCTATTCACCATATTTAAAAATATCGCTTCTGCTTCAATGCTTGTACATATAATCTACCACTACACCATTCACGAGCATTTTGTTTGCATCATAAGTTACTTTACTACCTGCAGGAACACAAACAATTACCGCGGCATTTTTCGCTGCAAGTTTTATTGGTGCAGCGGTTGAAATATTGCGTGCAATAAACCTTTGTGTAACTGTATTATACAAATCAACTTTTTTATCAGCATCTATTTTTATAGAAACTGTTTTAGCGGTTGTATAGGGATTGTAATATAAAAAAGAAGGGTAAGCATTATCGTGATAAAAATCGGTGGCTAATAAATTTAATTGCAATATGCCATTGACATTTGTGGTACGGATTATACTCCCGAAAATACCTGCGTGCCCGCTGCCATATACACTAAACTGAGATACTTCCGGATTTTTTCCAGGCACCCAAAGCGGTCCATCTCCCTGCGCAACAGGGCCTTTTAAATCTTCATGTGCTTTGTAAGATGATGTACGAATCATGCCTTCATATCCAATAACCCCCTTTGTTACTTCAGCCAATTCAGGAATAGTTTCCTGATCATCGGGCATATATTTCGGGTAAAAAAAACGTGCAGCATTAGCTGCATTCAGCATCCATCTACCAATCGCAATTGCGTACGATTGATCGTACCTAACCAGCGGCACCAACGGCCATGCAGCATCGTACGTATTCATTAAAAAACCATATCCGCCATGATCTACCGTGCTGCCAACAATACCCGATATATCTGTACCATTCCAGTTACCTACCAATACGCCCCAACCTTCCCGACAAATAGCAGTTCCATCGAAACTCCAGTGCAGCATTGAATCCATATTATAGTGCTTTCCCTGCTCTGCATTTATTCTTGCAGACAGATAAGCACCAAAAGGCATTAAGACTTCGTAGGTAGGATTTCTTGGTTGCGCTTGCAAAGCATTCAGTGCACTCAAAGCACCTTTTAAATAACGTTGATCTCCGAATTTTTTATACGCCGCATATAATACCCATGCATGCCCGGCAGCTACGTCGGGTTGCGCACAAATATTATTTTTCATTGGTTTCATTTTTCCGTAATCAAAATACGACCATTCATAATTGCCATTTAAAATTGAATCAGCGGCATAAAATTTATCGGCAATTGTCCTGGCAATTTCAGTAAAGCCCGGTTCATTGGGATATTGATCAACTACGGCATAAAACAAAACATTCGGGTATACATCATACCACCAGTCGCGGCCATAACCACCTCCTAACAAAGCAACCTCAGGGCAAGTATTATTCATCATAATATTCCAGCCGGTTTCTTTATTAAAATAATTTTTCAGCATCCCAACATAATCAAGGCCTTTCTGATTGCTCTTATCAATACCTACCAACGTAGCACCCATTACTGCACCCATGGTAGCCAATGCTTCGTGAAACATGCCTTTGTTATTGGTGCCCTGTCGTATATCGCCCAATGCAGTATATAATCCAACTACTGTTTGAGGGAAATTTTTCATGCTGCTATCCAGCCATATCATTGGCCAAAACTTTCCTTTTGCATTAAAATCATAAATGGTACTATCAAACCGAAGGGCTAATTTTTTATAATCGATTATCTGTAATGGCTTTGGAACATTTGCCATTTGCTCAACACGCCGTATTGATTTAGGCTTTACTTGTGCTGATGCTGCAATTCCAAAATAAATTAACAACAAAATCGATAATGAAATTTTTAAAATATTTTTCATTGATTATTTTACTTTATAGTTAAGACGCCGTTTGAATCCAGCAAATTATTTTTTTATACTATTTATCGGAAGAAATACCGGATGCGCCGCTGAATATTTGCTGACTGTTCCATCATCAATACTAAACCGCAACTTCTGCCACTGCACCCAATACTTTCATATCAATTATTGGTTCTTCCGGTGAAAGTAATTTTCCTTTTACAATAATATTTTTTGCGACGAATATGGAACAAAGCTGCAGTGCCGCGATAATTATGATTGCATATCTCAAAGCTATTTCAGTAGAGATAGCGTAAGCTAAAACTAGAAATGTTCCTGCTCCTAAAAGCCTGCCGGAGTACAAGCCCCACTCATGATTCAGTATATAGGCATACTCTCCACGTTTTTCAATTTTGTTCACAATATCTATAACCTGGAATTGAATAGGAAAATAAGCGAGGTCTATTAATGGTTTTGCAATGAGTAATAAAAGAATAAAAATAATCACACCAAGGGAACTGAATAAAGCACCGTTTATCACTGCTCCCAATGCGAACAAACCAAGGCCCACAGCAAATATCTTAATCCTGTCTTTTGGTTTAGATAATCTTCCCAGTATATACATAATAACGGCTGCAATGATGGCTCCGATAGACTGTGCAGTTCCTAAAGCGCCTTCTTTCCCCAGCAATGTCATTATCAGCATAGCGGGTGCGGTTACCAAAAACCCCTGTGCCAGGCCTTTTAATAAAGCCAGCGAAAGCAGTTTATACCATAAGGCATGAAACTTAAAAAATACAAATTTCTTATGTACCGGGTTTGGGAATGTACCTCTGAAGCAAACAATGGACGCTGCCACAGTAATGAGGAAAACAACGCCGGTGATGATTTTATAAGCAAGATGAATAGCACCATCATCATGATTTGCGCCTCCCCTTGTTTCGATAAACCAACCAATAGTTACGGGAACAATTACGGCTATAATGGTATAAAAAAAAGTTTCCAGCCCATAATAATAATTTCTATTTCCATCATTAGTAATGGCCAAAGCAAGTACATCCCTGTTAGCCCAATAAAATCCGAATGACAAGCCCATTATTATGCCAGCGACGCCAAGTCCAAAATTATTTAAGGTATGTAAGCTCATCATAAATATCATTGAAACCGCACTTAGCATCATGCCCGCAGAATATAATTTTCGGATATTAAAATGCTTTAATAAAAAACCATTCAGCAAAAATGTAAGCGGAATTCCAGTATAAACGGTTAATTGATAAATAACCACTTTTGTTGGATCGTTTGAATTGCGCATTACATAGGCAGCCACGAATGTGTCAATCACCGGCAGCACTAATGCATATACAAGATTGGTTAAAATCAGTATTTGAAAATTATGCGGCTGACTTTTAAAATGATCAACTTCCTGCTTCAGTTTATTAAGCATGATTAAATTTTAATAATGAGAAAATTTCTTTTAAAGAAAAATGGGCGCCGCAAACAAACTCATCGGAAGCTCCGTAGTAAATAGTAATCGTATCGCCATCCGGATGTACAATATGGCCGTTAGTAAAAACCACATTACCAAAAAAACCACTCAGTTCATAATCAGCAGTTGGCACCATAATCGGTTCCTCCGTTCTTGCAATAACTTTCGATGGATCATTCAGGTCCAGCAGGAAAGCGCCTAAACAATATTGATGCTGATGGTTGGCACCGTGATAGATTTCGAGCCAGCCTTTCTCTGTTTTAATGGGTGCTGCGCCGGCACCTATTCTCGCACTGTCCCACGCATCTTCTCTCGTTTTAATAAGGCAATTATGATTACCCCAATGGATACCATCGGGCGAAGAAGCCAGCCAAATATAATTACCGCCAATATCAACACTGCTGGGCCGGTGCAATGCGTAATACAAACCATTAATTCGTTCTTCGAAAATGGCGCAATCCTTATTGTGCGGAGGCAACATCATACCAAACGATTGAAAATTTTTCCAATCAGTTGTTGTACGCAATCCAACGCCAACGCCATTATCAGATACCGCTGTAAATGTGAGGTGATATTTATTTTCAAGAAAACTCACCCTGCAATCTTCTATACCAAAAGTTTGCAATATCCCCTCACCCACAAGAGCCGGGTAACCTTCGGGTTCATAAAAGTTTATACCGTCATCGCTACAAAGCAATCGCAGGTGCGATAGTGTAGTTAGATAATCAACGCCTTTATAATTAATAACTCTTGCGTCAGTTGCTTTTAATGCAGGATCATCTTTTGGTATCTCAATAATTTCAATACTTCCTGTTGCAGTTAATATTGGAAAAGAAATGATCTTGTCTTTTTGTGCGGGCCGTTCTGCAACCCTTACAGCGAGCCATGTTTTATCCTGGTAGGTGAATACACCCGGGTTTAAGAGACAAGTGATTTCAAGTCCATCAATACTTGCTTTTAAATCGGCTGGCGATAACAATGGATTTTCAGCAAAGCGTTTTGCAATGTCTTTCATGTAATTATTTTACAATCGTTATGGAGCAATTAAATAATGTGTAACTGGTACAGGTGTATATTTAAGTTATTGTGAAATTTGACGGGGAAATGAGCGTTACCTACAGCATTTGTTGATTATATTATTTAGAAACCGGGAGATTTTG
>JBKJNG010000134.1:0-3669 GCA_046596065.1 Phnomibacter sp.
CATTCATGCGCTCGAGATAAGTTTTACCATCTTCACCAAGCTGTGAGCTATACTTATCATACAACCTTGTGCTGAAAGTTATTATTTTACGAAGAGGTTCCTGCATATCGTGGCTGGCCACATATGCAAACTCTTCCAGTTCTCTATTAGAATTAAATAAGTCTTTTATGTTTTTTTGAAGTTCTCTTTCGTACAATCTTTCTTTAGTAATATCCCGCAGGCTACCAATGTATTTAATAATAACGCCATCATCATCCCGCAATACTTTTACAATATCCAATAATATTTTAAGATCGCCTTTTTCTGTTTTTATACCGAAAACGTTTTCATATTCCAAGGTTTCAGTTGAAATTTTTTGTCTGATATCGTTCATTCTTTCCCGGTCTTCCGGCACAATAAAAGATTTAAAAAAATCGTAGCCGGGAGATGGATTTGTTTTGCGCTCGACATCAAATAAATTATAAATACCATCGGTCCAGTTAAAAGTATCCGTAGCAATTTCGTATGAATACATTCCAAAGCGATGCATTTTTTCTGTTTCGCTTACCAGTTGTTTTGTTCTTTCTAATTCATCCGCACTAACCTGTTGCTCGGTAATATCTTCTGAAACAAATAACAGTGCCTCTGGCTTCCCATTTACATTACGCCGAAGTATGGTAGCTTTTGTTTTAAATTGACGCCAGTTTCCTTCCTTATGATTCAGGCGGTTATTGTAGCTGTAACTTTCATCGTCTTTCAGGTCGTAACATTTCTGTAATTCTTCCTGGAACTTTTCTTTATCATCTTTAAAAACTATTTTATTCCAATTCTCTTCAAGGCCTGAAATATCATCATCATTGTATCCAAGTAAAGTGTTGAATTGTTTGTTTGTATAGGCAAGTCTCTTCTTGTCCGCATCTAAGACAAATACAAGAGCCGGAAAAAAATCAGCCAGCTTTTTGTAGTCATTCAAAAAACCATCAGGTTCTTCACCAAATAAAATTCGCAGGTAATTAATATCTAGCATGTGTGGGTTACTGCTCATTCTGATTGTTAATTAGCTGATATTCTTTCATTTTATTGTATAGCGTTTTCCTATCAATATTTAGTAACTGAGCAGCTTTGCTTTTATTGAAATTTACTTTTTTTAAAGCCTCCATAATGGTTTCAAACTCAGCATCGATACTGGCGCTTTTTAAGTTAAGCGATGCAGGGATTTTTATTTTTCCTTGCACTGGTATCGAATTATTGGTACCAGGTTCCATTGATTGCTCAATATTCTCCTCGTCTTTATATTGCTCATTACTATCTGAAAGTGGATTTAATTTATAATGGTTTGATATTTCAAATGGAAGACTTATCACTTCGATGTAATCGCCATCAGTTAAAAGGGTAGCTCTTTTCACCACATTCTTCATTTCACGGAGGTTGCCGTACCAAACGTAGTTTTTAAAAATGTCCATTACCTCTTTAGAGAAACCTTTTACATTTTTACCAAGTTCATCGTTTGTTATTTGCAAAAAATGCGCAGTAAAAGTTTCTATGTCTTCTTTACGTTCCCTTAGCGGTGGAACATTAATGCTAAACTCGTTAAAGCGGTGAAAAAGATCTTCCCTGAATTTTCCTTTTCTTGATGCGTCCCATAATCTTTCATTGCTTGCAACAATAATTCGCACATCAAGGTCAATATCTTTTATTCCGCCAACTCTGCGTAACTTTCTTTCCTGTACAACCCGCAGTAAGGATACCTGAATTTCGTATGAAAGGTTCGCTATTTCATCCAGGAAAATGGTTCCGCCATTGGCTAATTCGAAGCTTCCAATTTTTTGATTTAAAGCTCCTGTAAAAGAACCTTTTTCGTGCCCGAATAATTCGCTGGCGGCAAGTTCTCTGCTTAATGCACCGCAATCAATTGCTACAAAAGGTTCTTTGCTTCTTTTGCTCTGATTGTGTATTTCAGATGCGATGGCTTCTTTACCACTGCCGCTTTCGCCATAAATAATGACACTGTAATTGGTAGGAGCTACCAATTCAATTTGACGCAATATTTGTTGAAATATTATGCTGGTTCCAAAAATGTATTTACCTCTCTGGAAAGAAGTTTGTTTTGATTGCCCTTCTTTCTGAACTGCTTTATCTTCTATATTTCTTGTTATTTCATTTTGCTGCGGCTGCTGGTTTACCGTAGGCGTTTTATTTAGCGCCTGTTTTATGGTAACCAATATTTCATCGGGAAACAGTGGTTTTGTTACATAGTCATAGGCGCCAAGTTTCATTACATCTACAGCTGTTTTAACATCACTGTATCCTGTAATGATTATAAAGGGCACTTCCGGCATAATAGCCTTAACCCTGGCAAGTACTTCACTGCCATTCATATCTTCCAGCCTTAGGTCGCATAATATTAACTGTGGCTTGTTTGTTTCAAGCCATTGCATTGCTTTTTTGCCACTTGTTACATCGGCAACCTCAAAATGATGCCGTTGCAAAAATCTGCGCAGTAAAAGGCACATATCCGGGTCGTCGTCGATCACTAAAATTTTAGGCATCTATATTTTTTAAGTCCAAAAATAATTTTATTGATTTTTAAAAAAGGATTAATAATTTACTGCCATTCTTAGTTGGGCTACTGGTATACTTAGCTGATCGCGGTATTTTGCAACTGTGCGCCTTGCTACTTTAAAACCTTTCGTTCCAAGTATGGCAACCAATTGCTGATCGCTATATGGATATTGCTTGTCTTCCTGCTTAACTACATCTGCAATGGCAAGTCTTATTACTTTGTTACTTACCATTTCGCCATCAGCCGTTTGAAGACCTTCGCTAAACAATTGTTTTAAGTGTACCATTCCAAAATGAGTATCTGCATATTTATTGCAGGTTATGCGTGATACTGTAGCAATATCAACGCCTGCAATTTCAGCAATTTGCCTTAATACCATTGGTTTAATTAGCGTATTATCGCCTTCTATAAAGTATTCTTTCTGATAATTAACAATTGACTTCATTACTTTAAGCATGGTATTTTCCCGTTGCTTTATTGCATTCACAAACCAATTGGCTGCCTCTATCTTACTTTTTAAATATTGCTTTGCAGCTTTTTCTTCGCTGTTTCTGCAACCAGTTAGTTTGTAATCTTCCATCAGGCTGCTGTTAACGCAAAGCGAGTCGGACCTTGTGCCGGTTAATGTTACCAAAAGTTCCGAATTGCTTATGTCAATTAAAAAATCGGGATACAACCTTTGATTTTGAATTGTTTCGTGTTGAGTTGCAGCTATGGGTTTTAATTTAAGACTTGCGATTAGTTCAATAATTATTTCAATCTCTTCTTCATCTATATTCAATGCATGTTTTATGCGGGTAAAATTTCTGCGGCTTAAATCGTGGTAATGGTTTTCCAGTAATTGCATGGCTTTCTTAACAACAATACTTTTTGTATTCATTCGCTGCAACTGAAACAACAGGCATTGCCTTATGTCGTATGCAGCAATTCCTGCTGGTTCCAAAGTGCGTATACGTTCAAGCACAAAACATATTTCTTCTTCATGAACCATCAATTGCATTCCAAAGGAAATATTATCTATAATATCATCAAGCGGCGTTGTAAGCAGGCCATCTTCATCCAAACTACCTATCAGGTAAGTTCCAATGCGTTTTTGTTTTACATCGAGATTAAGAAAAAGAAGTTGC
>JBKJNG010000262.1:0-6852 GCA_046596065.1 Phnomibacter sp.
AAACTTGCATTTTTTAACACGGCCGGCTATCTTGAAATTGCCGTGAACAAAGGCAATGCCGCAGGATTATTTGGCCTGCAGCCATTTAACAGCAATGCCAATTCAGGCTTCGCCCAATCAAAGATTTTTTACCAGACGGTTCGGGTTTATTTTGAAAACCAACCGTAGAGAAACAAAATGCGGGTTTCTTTGCCGCAAATCAGCAGCCGTTAGCAATTGCTTTTGCCACATTTATGATAAGAAAAATAGTACACATTATTTACGTTGTTTATGCTGTGCTGCTTTTTGTAACCGGCTTACTGCTTATTTTCCCCGGCGTGCTTGTTGCCATGTTTTTGGGTAGCCCAGCCGGTGGCAATTTGGTGATTCATTTATGCAGGTTGTGGAGCGATTGCTGGTTGTTTGTGATCGGCATCCGTAACCGAAGGATTTTTATAGATCCAATTGACCCGAAACGGCATTATGTTTTTGTTGCCAATCATAATTCCTATCTGGATATACCTATCATGTTTCAATCTATCCGAAAGAATTCCTTTCGGATTTTGGGCAAATCTGAAATGAGCAAGATCCCGGTATTTGGCACTTTGTATAAGCTGGTGGTTGTACTGGTTGATAGAAGCAGCAATGCCAACAGGGCAAAAAGTCTTGAAACGCTGAAGAAGACATTGGACCAGAATATTTCAATCCTTATTTTTCCCGAAGGCACTTTTAATGAAAGCCATAAGCCATTAAAACACTTCTATGACGGCGCATTTCGGATAGCTATTGAAACCGCAACGCCTATAAAACCTACCGTTTATCTCGATACCATTAAGCTGATGCATTTCAGCAGCCCCCTTCGGTTGAAGCCAGGCGTTTCCCGGGTAGTTATTTTGCCGGAAGTTTCGGTAAAAGGATTAACCATGCACGACTTGCCTGCTTTAAAACAGCAGGTGCATGATGCCATGGAAGCAGCGATTATAAAATATCGTTGAAACCGTGAGTCGTGAATCGTGAGTGGTGAGTGCTCTGCAGATCGTCTTTCAAAATGAATTTGTCGAGGCTTCTTTAAGCGGTGGGTGACTATTGACCTATACTTCCTTTGCCCATGTTTTCCGCTGATTCTTTTCTTAAAAAAATACTTCAATCTTCCCTGTGTAAAAAATTAAGTATTGGCATCATGGCATAAATCATTCGCCATGAATAAAAAAATATTGCTGCTGCTTTGCTGCATCGCTTCGCTAACTGCGTGGGCTTTTTTCGATGGGCACCAAACGCCTTACACCGCCGAAGGCATTGTTACAGATGAAAAACAACAACCACTTGCTGAGGTTACAGTAGCAGAGGTTGGCATTAACAACCAAACGAAAACTGACGCAAACGGTCATTACAGCCTTACCATCAATAATCCAAAAGCCACTATTCGTTTTAGTTATATCGGGTTCGAAATCCAGGAAATAACAATTACCGGCGATTACAATAAAAATATTGTTTTAAAAAAGGCATCTTCCCAATTACAGGAAGTAGTAGTTACTGGCTTTTCAAAAGCCATGCGCAGCAATATTACCGGCCAAAAAATGATGCAGGCAACTCCGGGCATCTATAAATCCGAAGACGTTTACCCTGGTTATGAGCGAGCCGATGAAGATGCGTTACCAAACAGACGTGAAGGCTATGATGGCATTGTTGAAAACCGGTTTAAAAAAGTAACCGATAATCCACTTTCAACTTTCTCAATAGATGTTGATGGTGCTTCTTATAGCAACATGCGCAGGTTTATAAATAATGGTAGCCTGCCACCGGCTGGTGCCATCCGAATCGAAGAAATGATCAACTATTTTCATTACGATTACCCGCAACCAGGCGGGGACGATCCTTTCAGCATCAATACCGAATTAACCACCTGTCCATGGAATGCTAATCATCAATTGGCTTTGATTGGCTTGCAGGGTAAAAAAATTGCCACTGAAAAATTGCCTGCAACCAACCTGGTGTTTTTAATAGATGTGAGCGGATCTATGGAAGAACCTAACAAATTACCCCTTGTAAAAACATCCATGAAACTGCTGGCCGAACAACTGCGGAGCGACGACCGCGTAGCGATTGTGGTGTATGCGGGCAATGCTGGTATGGTTTTACCTCCCACCAACGGAAACGATAAAGCAACTATTAACAAAGCCATCGATAACCTGCAGGCTGGGGGCTCAACCGCAGGCGGTGCAGGTATTCAACTCGCATACAAAACAGCCAGGGAATATTTTAATAAGGAAGGAAACAACCGGGTTATTCTTTGTACCGATGGCGATTTTAATGTGGGCGAAAGCAGCGATGATGCCATGGAACGCCTGGTTGAAAAAGAACGCAACTCGGGTATTTATTTAAGCGTACTGGGTTTTGGCATGGGCAATTACCAGGATGCTAAAATGCAGAAACTCGCCAACAAAGGCAATGGTAACCACAGTTATATTGATGATTTAAGCGAAGCCAAAAAAGTGTTGGTAACCGAGTTTGGTGGCACATTATTCACTATTGCCAAAGATGTAAAACTACAGATAGAATTTAACCCGGAAAAAGTGCAGGCTTACAGATTGATTGGTTATGAAAACCGCATGCTGAATAAAGAAGATTTTAATAACGATAAAAAAGACGCGGGCGAACTTGGAAGCGGCCACACCGTAACTGCCTTATATGAAATTATTCCCGCAGGTGTAAAGGATAATATGTTAGAAAAAGTGGATGATCTTAAATACCAGCAACCCGGTAAAACTGTAAATGCAGGCAACGAATTAATGACGATTAAATTCCGTTATAAAAAGCCTTCAGAAAATACCAGTAAGTTTATAGTGCATGTTGTTGCCAATGAAACAAAACCGATTGCACAGGTGAGTGATAACCTCCGTTTTGCAGCATCGGTGGCAGCGTTTGGCTTAATCCTTCGTAATTCTGAATTCAAGCAAAATGCTTCTTATAAAAACATATTATCGATGGCTAAAGATGCTGTTGGAAAAGATGCAGATGGCCTTCGTTCTGATTTTGTAAAGCTGGTTGAAAATGCAAGACTGCTTTCTAAAAAAGGAAACGAAGATGACCTTGGCGCCAATTAGATTATCTATCGTAATTTATGCACTATCCAGGCTTTTCCTACGCCTTTGATATTGTAAGTTTAATAACCTGGATACCCTGTTTACAATATGATGCTATACTTTTCTAAGGCTCTACTTTTTGTTGTACTTATATGCGCAGGCAATGAAGTGCAGGCCCAGGATACGCTGCAATGGGGAAATGATAATAAACTAACCTGGGGTGATTTTAAAGGCAGAGCCGATAGCACATCCCGCAATTTAACCATCTCTTCAAGGCATTGCTTATTCTTTTCGGTATTCAGATACCGGGTTTACTTACAATACTATTGCTTTTTTCGACAGAAATAAATCATGGAAAAAACAATTGGCAGGCACCGGCATTTTAAAACACGAACAAGGCCATTTTGATATAACAGAAATTTTTGCCCGTAAGCTGCATGCTTCTATCGGTAACCTGAAACCTTCTAAGAAAACCATTGAAAAAAACGTTTCCCAACTGGCTGAAAAGATCATTCAACAAAAAAATGATTTTCAGAAAAAGTACGATGCAGAAACAAATTTTGGAATGAATAAAGAAGCGCAGAAAATATGGGAAAAAATTATTGAAAAAGAATTAGCGCAATAGGTTTAGAATAATACTCAATATACATCATTTGCTTTTCGCCTTAAAGCTCCATTCAATTTTGAATTCACTTACTGGTTCTCCATTATTATTTTTTCCAATACTGGTAGCAGTTACTACCTGACCCTGGCCTGTTGCTATGGCTTTTTCAATTGCCTGAAAAATAACCCCGCCGTCGTTGCAGGTAAAGTAAATGCGGCCCGTTGCTTTTTTTACAAACACACCTTCAATTTTTGTTACCAGCATACTTACCGGTGGGTTTCTTTCATAAGTGTGCCCTATCGCCAAAACGCCGGTACTCATTTCGGCAGCCATTGCCTGGCAGGCAAAATATATGCTGCGAAAAGGGTTTTGCGAAAGCCATTTAAAAGGCACACTCACTATGGCATGGGCATCATCAATTTTTCGCAACCGCACGCCACATAACCAGGCGCTGGGCAACTTTGTAAACATAAAGAAGCCAAACTTAAAGCGGTTGCTTGCAAACTGCTGAAATGCCGGGAATGCCATGAGCTTTATTTGTTGATGTGTACAATGTCTGGTGCCTGATTTATTTCGAGTCTAAAAGATAGTTATTCTTAAGCTACCTGCTTCAACAAAGGCAGAATATCACAAATCAGACATTTATAAATACCCGGTTATTGTTTATTTATCTCCACTACTGCATAAGCAACGCCTTTTTCAGCTGCTGGCGCGGTAAAATGAAGATTACCACTACCAGTACTGCTTACAGATATTTTACCGGAGCCCATCCCACTTAGTGCTGTAACCAATGCGGCAGGATAACTTGTCCTGTTTTTGCTGATGTCTTGGTTCAACTTAACCCAGTTTAAGTCCTCTTTACTAACCACAACGGCTATATAATCTTTTGTGCCAATGGAATCGGCCTGCATGCTTTTGCCTTTGGGAAATAGCCGGTAACCGGTAATGCCGCAATAAGTGCTAAAAGCGGTTTTTGTGGGATCGTTTTTGGATGGATAAGGAAAAAGCGTATAGCTGCTTCCATCCGTTTCGCGGCCAAACACATACACATAGCACTCGGTGCTGTTCTTTACTTCAACTTTAAATTTTACACCTATTGGCAAAGTGGAACTGGTGAAAACATTGCCACCACCAGCTTTCAAAGGAATGTAAGTGGTTGGCTTTGCCTTTTCATCTACCTGCATCAGGCCAATTTCGCAATCGAATGGTTTGTTCAGTGCTTCGCCCTGTTTTGGCAATGGGTCAAGCCCATAAGCCTCCCGAACAAACTCTTTAAAATCTGCATAGCGCACCCATCCAATACCATTCTCGCCCCATTCCGGCCCCCAACTATTCATTATTTGGAAAGATCCGCCAGCCAGCCTGTCGTCGTAGCCAATCACACATAATGCATGACCGCCAAAACCCTGCTGGCTATAATCACCCTGGCTGGGCTGCCATAATTTCTGACCCATCATACCTTCCATAAAACTTCCGCCCACCATCATACCAATCACCACAGGTGCATCTTTGGCAAGATGTTCTTTAATGGCCCTTACACTAATTCCTTCGGGATCCTCGGTGGTTGTTAGCCGGTTAAACCCGTGTATGCGGTTCTGTGCCGCCATGGCATCAAGGCTGGTAGATGGTGTATTGCTGCAATCCTGATCGGTATAAGGAAAACTATTATATGGAACACCACCCTTCTTTTGCAAGAGTTCCATGGCACGGATGATGTAAGAACCCTGGCAGCCATCAAGCCCTATTTGATTGTACACGTAAGACGGGCTGAAAGCAGTTTGGTTTGGATTGGTGCCACGGCTGGCGGCTTCTAAAATGGTATGTGCGCCATAAGCACTGCTCCAGGCTACGCAACTACCCTGCCGTCCCTGGTTCTGCCTCTCGGGGGCAAATTTTGCCAGTGAAATATATTCAGGCAGGGGATTTTTTGCATTGTCGTCTTCCAACCCTTCGTACACTTTCGCTTTAGCAAATTCCCGGGGATCTAAATCGCCACCGAGGGAAAAAGCCGAAGCGTTTTGGGAAGTACCTCCGCCACGGCCAAGAAAGAAGTAAGCACCTGCTGCAATAAGCAGAATAACGATGCCGAATTTGGTGCGCAGTAAACCAAACAGCAAAGGCAATAAACCTAACAGACCGCCGCCACCACCGCCCGGAGAACCTCCACGACCACCACCACCGCTGTTTTCGTTGAATTCATTCTGGTCCTGCGGATCATCAACCATTCTGATTGGCATAGTACAAGTTTTAATGAAGCAAATTATGAAGAGTTTGGACGGAGTTTAAAAAAGGGTTGATGTTTCTTGTATTGTTTTTAAATTAACTACCTAATTTATTGAATACAATAGCCCACTTATGATTTTAAACTAATAAATAAAAAAATAGGCAGATAACTCAAACAATTGGTAATTGAACTTGAATAAACTGCAATTTTGATTAATCAAACTAACTACTACATGAAAAAATCACTTTTCCTTGCAGCGGTTCTACTGCTATGCAATGCCGTTTTTGCACAGGTTACTATTACAGGCAAAGTAACAGATGGCATAAAAGGCACCCCACTCGCAGGTGCCAACATAAGTATTAAAGCCACAGGTGCCAGGGCAGTAGCCGGCACCGAAGGTGAATTTTCCATCCAGGCTAAACCAGGCGATGTAATCCTCATTACAAATGTTGGTCACAAAGACTATTCCTTGACGCTGGGCAACCAGCTAACGCTTGAAATTGCTATGGAACCGGCGCTGGTTGAAATAGGACAGGTAGTGGTACTTGGCAGCCGAAGGGGTGGCCGGGTAAAATCTGAAACTGCTGTACCAGTTGATGTGGTAAATATCGCCACCGCATCTTTACCTACAGCCAGGATGGATATTGGCGCTATTCTTAATTACAGCGCCCCATCCTTCAATTACAACAAACAAAGCGGCAGCGATGGCGCCGACCACGTAGACCTCGCAACACTTCGCGGATTAGGGCCCGATCAAACATTGGTTTTAATAAATGGCAAGCGACGTCATCAAACTGCTTTTGTAGCGGTATATGGCACAAGAGGCCGTGGTAATTCGGGCACCGACTTTGGTGCCATTCCTATTTCCTCTATCGACCGTATTGAAATATTGAGAGATGGCGCTTCCGCACAATATGGTTCGGATGCCATTGCAGGTGTTATCAATCTTATTCTTAAAAAAG
>JBKJNG010000493.1:0-3226 GCA_046596065.1 Phnomibacter sp.
GCGAAATAAAAATGTGGTGTTTCATAGAAAAGCATTTAAGATAGCCGCCGTGTTTGCATGCACTGCTGCGCTGTTACAGCCCCTTAGCGGCGATATGTCGGCCAAAGATGTAGCTAAGCGACAACCGGCCAAATTAGCCGCTATGGAAGCACATTTTAAAACTGATACACATGTGCCGCTGATTATTGGCGGCATCCCCGATGAAAAAAATAAAAAAGTAGATTATGCTATTAAGTTGCCAGGCTTTTTAAGCTTTATGATACATGGCGATTTTAACGCCGAAGTAAAAGGGCTCGATGCCATTCCGGAAGCAGATCAGCCACCGGTTGCCATTCCGCATTATGCGTTTCAAATAATGGTGGGTCTTGGCACCGCCATGATGCTGATTGCAGTGACTTATTTTATTGCTGTTTTTAAAAAGAAAAGCTGGCTGAATATGCCATGGTTATTGCGACTTTTTGTAATAGCGACACCCATGGGTTTTATAGCGGTTGAAGCCGGTTGGACCGTTACAGAAGTTGGCCGTCAACCTTGGATTATTAATGGCATTATGCGTACCAAAGATGCTGTTACACCCATGCCCGGTATTCATTACTCTTTTTACCTGTTTACGGCGCTGTATGTATCTCTTGCAATGATCGTAACATTCCTGTTGTACCGCCAGATAAAAATGGTTCCCGTATTGTACGATCCGCCATCTCACAAAAATCACCAACATTAAGCCATGCTATACGTAGTAATTATTTATTTGTGGTCCGCCATTTTGTTATACCTGCTTTTGGGAGGTGCGGATTTTGGTGCGGGCATCATCGAGTTCATGTCATCCGAACGAAATCAGAAAAGAGTTCGCTCTAAAATATACAATGCCATCGGCCCCATTTGGGAGGCAAATCATATGTGGCTTATCATCACTATTGTAATTTTATTTGTTGGTTTCCCGGTTATTTATACCACAGTATCAACTTACCTGCACATACCGCTGGTGATTATGTTATTTGGCATTATTGCAAGAGGAACGGCTTTTACTTTCCGCCATTATGATGCGGTGGTAGACAACATGCAAAAGGTTTACAACAAGATTTTTGTCTATTCAAGTTTTGTAACGCCAATGTTCCTGGGAATTATTGCAGCCAGCACGGTATCGGGCCGTATTGATACACATGCCACTAATTTTTTAGATGCTTATATTTTTAGCTGGCTCAATTGGTTCTCTATATCTGTCGGCGCATTTACCATTGCCATTTGCGGATTTTTAGCGGCCATTTTTATTATTGGCGAAACAGATAATGAAATTGACCGGATGCGTTTTGTACGCAAAGCGAAACATTTCAATATTGCCGCCGCCATTACAGGCAGCGTTGTTTTTATTACCGCCTATTTTGAAGGTGTTCCGCTGTTGAACTGGATCTTCGGCAACGTTGTTGGTGCTGTTGCTATTGCTGCTGCTGCTATTTCGTTGCTGGCATTGTGGCGTTTTATAAAACTTCGCAACAACCGCATTATCCGGGTGCTGGCAGGCTTCCAGGTTGCCATGATTTTACTTGCCATTACTTTCCGTCATTATCCAAATATTATCATTTTAAAAGGTGGAGAAAAACTCTCGCTGATAGCGCAGGCCGGCCACGAAAAAACCATTTATACATTAGCTATGGCACTCTTGCTGGGAAGCATTTTTATCCTCCCCGCACTGGTGTATTTGCTCTATAGTTTTCATAACAAAAAAGCAGATCGTTTTGTAGAAAGAAATATGGATCATTGATGGTACCGGATAAATAAAATAAATGAATTGTCACTGCCTCATAGGTCAATCATTGCTCATAAAAACTTAGCTTGTCTTTGAGCTAATAAGTCTTCGTTGTGACAATCGTTACTGTATATTTACGAGACATTAGCAAGTACAAACGTTTTGGGCTACGCGTACCGACACCCCATAAACGATACAGACAAAAAATATTACCTTTATTACAGAAATTATAAAGCGAGACGATGCAAAGATTTTATTTTGATACTTCTGTTTTTGGTGGAGCGTTTGACAAAGAATTCGAAGAAGTTACCCTGCAACTTTTTGAAAGAGTCAAATTAGGGAAAGTTACCTGTATGTTTTCCGACTTAACTGAAACTGAATTATTGAGTGCACCGGAAAAAGTCAAGCAACATTTTAAAAGTCTACCAGCTGCAAACAAAGAACGAGTAGTAGTAACAGATGAAATATTGACACTTGCTACTAAATATGTCGCTGAAAAAGTTGTAGGGAAAACAAGTTTTGACGACTGCGTACATTTTGCAACTGCAACAATTTATAGGGCAGACATTTTAGTAAGTTGGAATTTTAAATACATCGTAAACGTTTACAGAATCAGGGGCTATAACTCAATCAACATTCGTTCAAATTATCAACCATTAGAAATTCGTTCACCAAAAGAAATTTTAGAGTATGAAGACTGAAAAGAAAAAACCAATACAAGAAAAAGAGTTTGACACAGTTAAAACTTTTAGAACCATCAAGGACAAAATATCTTTAGAAATGGCAAATATGAACTTTAAACAAATCAAAGAATATTTGAAAAAGAATAGTGCCAAACTCTACGCAAAATAGCACAAGCATTCACTATGGGTAACACACCAAGCGGGGCCGAACATTGAAACCTGGCTGCTTACATTGCTTTGGTTTCGTGCCTTTGTTGGTGTTGTGCTTTGGGTTTGTGTGCTGGCCTCACCAACAAATAAATATCCTTTTTAAATCAGTTGGTGGCATTATGGCGTTTTATTAAGCTTCGCAACAACAGCATTATCCGGGTGCTGGCAGGCTTCCAGGTTGCCATGATTTTACTTGCCATTACTTTCCGTCATTATCCAAATATTATCATTTTAAAAGGCGGAGAAAAACTCTCGCTGATAGCGCAGGCTGGCCATGAAAAAACCATTTACACATTAGCCATGGCACTCTTGCTGGGGAGCATTTTTATCCTCCCCGCACTCGTGTATTTGCTCTATAGTTTTCACAACAAAAAAGCCGATCGTTTTGTAGAGCGGAGTATAAAACACGGGTAAATGTATGGAACACGGATGACGCAGATGATCAGGACAAGAAGAATTTTGGAACAGATGCGACCGCAAGCTTCATACCTTTAACAAGCGCTAAATATCTCATCAGCAGTGAAACTATTCAATCCACTGTAATCTTACCAGCACAAACTATTCATTTATACTGACCGTTTATAAAATG
>JBKJNG010000539.1:0-4443 GCA_046596065.1 Phnomibacter sp.
TCGGCAATCGAAGCAGTTTTACCAGCAATATATTCAAAGCGGTATTCATTTGAACCTATCTTGCAATAATAATTAGGTGAAGCCCAAACAGGTGGCAGATCATAAAATCTCAAACGATTTGCATTCGCAGTGTTACTAATTGTAGTTGAAAGTCCAGAAACAGTTTTCCTTGATGCCTTGTCCTGAGCTGCTTCGATAAATGTGTTCGGCAGCGTTATGAAAGCTATTAATATTTCAAAGTCCGGTTTAGCTGCATTAGATTTTTGCACAATCCAAGGAAGGCACTGAACATATTTTTTATCATCATCATTGCAATACCAATTACTTTCTTCAAACCAGCCCTCAGTGGTTTTTTTATTTGGATGGCCCCGAACCAATACCGGAAGAATGCTGATGTATTCGTCTCCTTTTATCCAACGGTCGTAGTAGGTGTAGCGTAAAAACTGCCAGTGCATTTTAAGTTCAAGTTTTGCCGGAGCGCCTATTAAACCAATTTCTGTATCATTTTTTTCAATTTTGTCGAATTTATTTTGCTTTTTGTTAAAAGCATCAACACCAATACATTCCCAATCTGAGTTTTCCAAAGTCCATGAATCAAAGGGAAGTCGAATAGCTCTAAATTCGTTGAGTTTTCCAATATTGATTTCGCTTTTGGCTTTTAAAACACCATCAGTTGCAGCTGCACCTTGTGCTTCAAACACCATATATTTATCGGACCCCTGACTGAAATTAAGTTTAAAACTTTCTACAATTCTTGGTACTTCAACATACTCAAGATCCCCATCCATAAGAATTCCCTTATCACCAACTTTAACTGTCTTTTCTTTCGATGGTAACTCATGCCATGGATCATCAAAAATCATTTTCACGGAGAATCCCTTTGGAAACATCCTTTCTTTATTATCAGGATCTTTAAAAGATAGTTGAAGATATATCCGGATAATGGGTTCAATACTAACTTCCTTTTGCATTGCCTGTCCGGTTAACGAGGGCTGGTATGGCCCATATGAGTCCTTTACTTTGTACTTTTCAGGATTGAAGCCGGTGAGTTTAAAAGACCGGCTAGCATCGGTTTTAATTTTGGAAAAAACAACTAATCCACCACCACCCGATTTACCATCAGGTAATTTGTCATTAGAAGTATCAGAAATTCCTATTCCCGAAACTTTTTTGCTGCTGTCGGTAGATTCAACTACTACAAATTTAAGCTCGTAAGTAGGCAGAGGTTTTGCAGGCGTATTTGGCGAGGGTTTTGAAGTGGCTGGAAGCGGAACGCCTGATGCCACTTTTCCGCAAGGCAGAACACTTTGTACATTTTCATCGTCACCGTTTGGCATTTGTACAGCTTTAAATATTAATCGTTGATTAGTGGTTCCATTTCCATCAGCTCCCGGAATAATTTCTGGACTGTAAAATGTAAACTTGATACTTTGTAAAATTCTTCATCGTATTGGGGATCATTCAGCAAATTGATTATCCAAGGATATTGCGGATCAGTGTCAAACCGATGCCCCAGTAAAAACATTAGTAAAAAATAGTAATATTTTGCCTTGTTGCCTGAAAGATTATACTCGTCTGCTTTTGATGCATTTGTTTCGAAAAACAGGTCAAGATCTCCCGGACTAAGAAGATTGAATTTTTCAGGCCAGAATTTTTTTAGAAAATCTGTAAATTCTGATTGGGAGGCATGTTCAAAAACAACAGCCAGTTCTTCAAAAGATGAATGAATGATTTTACTAAACTGGGGAGCGGGATAAATCATTTCATCGGCCATAGTCTTCGTTAAAAATTCCATGGCCGCAGATTTCAATGCATCAACTTTTTCGGAAGGGCTTGATAATTTGGTTTTCAATATTTCACTGGCCCATTGTAACAGTGGATCAGAATCGAACGAACTGCCAAAAAAAACAGACATTTCTATAATAACGCCTGTTTGATAAGCTATCTCAAACCCATAATTTTTGCTTTTTGCAATTCCTTGTTCAATAATTTTCGTCAGCCCCTCCTCCCCGATAAGTTGTGCAAGACAAGGAAATTTTTCAACAAGCCGTTTAATCATTATGGGGGCAAAAATTGCAGGATTAACTATTTCAAAGGCTTGGAACTGTGCTTTCCTGATAGTTAACATGAAAAAGCTTTTAAATGATTCGTTTAATTTTCATAGCAGGCAAGGCTAACATCAGCAACTGAGATTTTTACTAAAGTTTTCTTAGAATTGCCGACCACTTTTTACTGGCAAGCTTCGCAAAAAGGAATACCGTTATTTGCAGCGGCATTCAATGCGACAATTTGAGATGCCACAGGCTGAATTTCAGCAGGCAATTCGCTAATGGCGGCGGCCATACTTGCCCCTCCGGTTACTGCACTTCCAGCGCCAACCTCCCCAATTAATACCGTCATACATCCAAGCACAATTGTACCACCGTGGGCACACGAATCGCCCATTCTTGCTGCTGGCTTGCCACCGATCATTACGCCGACAGAACCCAATATGATCGTATCGGGCGGGCCAACACACACACACATATCACCCATCACTGCGGCTGGCATACCTCCGATCAAAACGGTTGGGCAACCCGGGCCGGTTATTGGCCCCCCCACATGTGGTATTGGTGGCAGGCCAGGTGTTACCATCGGGCACACGTGCATATCTGTTAATCTCGCAGCAGGTTTTCCCATATTTTGAAAAAATATTAGTTAATCATTACAATCGCACCCTTTACCGTTGTTTGGCCAGAGGCCGATATTTCAGCTGTTGCGTTTCCTTTCACTTTAGCGCCCATCATGCCGCTTACTTCGGCATTGGTGCCGGCCATTTTTATATCTCCCGAAGTTTCCGCGGTAAACGATGCCTGCCCGCTTTTTACGGTCGATTTCGAAGTGGCATCCATCGTAAGTTCCTTCCCTTTAATGGTAATTGTGCCGTCTTTTTTCATGCTAATTGAACTTTGGCCACAAGTGAGGGTGATCTCGTCTTTACCTATAATTTCAATTTTGCCTTCTCCATCAAACAGTATTTTGTTCTCTTTACTTGCATCTATAATTGAAATTTTTTTGTCTTCAAATTTGATAATGCTTCCGCTTTGGGTTGTAAAGCTTTTAATTTTATTTTCTTTGCCACCACCTTCCCCGGTTTTCCCGGTATAAACGCTTCCCAGAACAAAGGGCCTGTCGGGGTCATTATAACGAAAGCCAATCATCACTTTATCGTTTACTTCCGGTATGCACAATAATCCCCTGTTCTTCCCTAATCTGCCATCCCCTGCCTCAGGTGTCATAACACTTATCCAATCGGTTTTCTCGCCATCCTTTGTTTGCCAGAGCATTTGCACCTGCACCCTTCCCATTTTATCCGTATCGTCATTATCTTTTACTATAGCTAACTGTGTTTCCGCAATTGGAATAACTACGTTGTTTACCGGTATTACCTCAAGCTTAGCCGGTATAGCTTCAATGGAATTGGTATATCCTGAACCAGTCATGGTATGTTCTATGCTGGTAACAAGAAACGTCCCATAATTTTCAAGGCTTTTTTCTTTCCCTGTATTTGTCCCCATCTTAAGACTTAGGACTGAACCAATAGCAATTTTGGGGTTGTCGGTCTTAACTCTTAAGACTTCCATATTCGCAGCAATGGCTGCCTGGTGAATATCATTTAAGGTATTAAGTGACGAATCATTCTCAACAAAATTCCTGGCAGGTCCCGTAATCGATTTCGAAAATAGCTGTTGGGATTTCCCGAAAATATTACTTGAAAACTGTCCTAACCCGGTTACCTTATCTTTTGTTTGGCCGGCTATTGACAGATCTTTCTTTTCATTAAAATCATTATTAGAAAATTTCACCGGCAAAGCCCGCAGACTTAGCTGCAGACCAATTATATTTTCACCGTACGTTATTTCAATACTTTCTGAGTTTTCAGGGTTTCCAAAAATCAGGTTCTTTCCGTCGTAATAAAAATATTCCCCATAGTCGGAAGATAACCTGTTCAAAAAATTAAATGAACTTTCCTTGTATTGGCATTTATAGGCCAGTACCGCATTATATTTTGTTTTTGTTTTAACCGTCAGACCTGCTGACTGTGCAATTTTCGAAACGATATCAGAGACTTTTTTTTCATGAAAAGTTGCAAAGTGTTCACCCGATTCCAGTTGTATTGTGGTGCTGTAACCTTTTACAACCAATTCCGAATATGAACCACTTTCATTTACCTCTATGCAGGCTTCGCATATAATACCCTGGAACTCATAAAATGTTTCCTCTGTACCGCCTTCCCCAAAGAAGCGAATTATAGCTGTTTTCCCTACGTTATGCTGGAAACTTGTAAGTTTTAAAGAAGCATCACTGCCATTGTAATCTAAATAGCGACAGGTGAATTCATGATGTTCATTAAAACCCTGTTTCAAAACAATACTGGTACAATTATCAAATTTTTGACCTTCA
>JBKJNG010000057.1:0-4241 GCA_046596065.1 Phnomibacter sp.
ACAACCTCTGTAAAAAATAAAATAGCATTTTAGATTGTATTTAGTTTTGTAAAAATGTGTGGAGAGAATAAATGATAAGAATAGCTATCCTCGATTTATATGAAGGTTTCCCAAACCAGGGCATGCGATGCTTACGCGAAATTCTTTGCAACTACGCAACATCCAATTCATTAAGAATAATTGTTGATGAATTTGATGTTAGGCTCAAATTGCAGGTTCCTGATTTAACCTATGATGTTTATTTAAGCAGTGGCGGCCCGGGCAACCCTTTAGCAACTGAAGGCAGCAAATGGGAAGAAGCTTATTTTAACTGGCTTAATAAGGTAGAGGAGTGGAATAATAGCACCAATGAGTTTCCCAAAAAACATGTTTTTCTCATTTGTCATTCATTCCAACTTGCCTGCAGGTATTATAATGTGGGCAATGTATGTGCACGTAAATCCACGGCTTTTGGTGTTTTTCCGATTCACATGCTTGAAAATGCCATATACGAACCAGTCTTTAAACAGCTTAAAGATCCATTTTATGCTGTCGACAGCCGCGATTTTCAGGTGGTTGAGCCCAATCACAAACGATTAAGGGAAATGAAGGCAACTATTTTATGCATAGAAAAAGAACGCCCGCACGTTGCATTTGAAAGAGCAGTAATGGGTATCCGTTTTAATGAATATTTTATCGGGACCCAATTTCACCCCGAAGCTGATGCAGTTGGCATGAGCATGTACCTGCAAACCGCAGAAAAAAAGAAAACAGTTATTGAAAACTATGGGGAAGAGAAATGGCAAAACATGATAGATCACCTGAACGATCCGGAAAAGATTTTATCTACCTATCATCACATTCTTCCGAACTTTTTAGACCAGGCAACTGCAGCCTTACGGCAACCTTTACCATTCGATTTAGCTGGAATCAGTTGAACTATTTTATATTAAAACAGCCTTTCCATAAGTAACGCAGTGCTATTTCCGGGTTGTTTTAATATAGAACCCAATTTACCCGGTGTCTTTAAATAAGCCTTTGTAAATTAAGTTGACTAGTTACCCTTTTTATGGCTTGGTTAACAATCGTAATACTTGCAAAGGTGTTTTATGTTAAAACAACCTATTTATATGAATAACACTCCATATAATGCCCTGAGCCAGTTTAAATATCGATTTCTGGCAGTGTAAAAATTCAAAGAATAGCGCTATTACATATTCAAATTCTTGAGTAGGTATTTTTTAGTTTGAAAACTATAAATTTTGCTATCATTTTCTTTAAACTTTGGTTAGCAATTAGCAACTCACCCTACTTTTGCCACCACATGAAATTCACGTGGTGGAAAATAACAGCTATTGTTTGTCTTATTTATGCCGTGGTTGCCGGAATGCTATTACCTGTTCCTGCCCGGCCCATTGTTAATGAAAGTATCCGCAACCTCTACTACCATGTACCCATGTGGTTTAGTATGATGGTTTTAATGACAGCATCAGTCATCTACTCTATTAGGTATCTGCGTGGCTCAAAACTTGAAAACGACATTAAAGCACGTTTTTTTGCAGGCACTGGCATGCTGTTGGGTTTGCTTGGAATTATTACCGGTGCTATTTGGGCAAATTATACCTGGGGAGCACCCTGGAGTAATGATATAAAGCAAATACTGGCTGCTGTTGCCTTACTTATATATGCTGCTTATTTTGTATTACGGGGCTCTATAGAAGACCTTGATAAAAAAGCAAGAGTTAGTGCTGTCTATAACATTTTTGCCTACACGATGCTGTTCCCAACTTTATTCATTATACCAAGGTTGTACGAAAGTTTGCACCCAGGAGGCGAAGGCAATCCAGCCATTAGCCAACGGGATATAGCCCCTCTTATGCGTATTGTATTTTGGCCGGCCGTATTGGGATGGACCTTGTTGGGTGTTTGGATTACTACCCTGCAGGTTCGTTTACAAAAATTAACTGATAAACACATCTTAAATGGATAATCAAGGTCGCCCTTCTCCTATTCCTGCTAATAAACTTCGGGGGATGAATATAAGTAACGGACTCAAGGCTTTATCAGTTATGATATTATCCCAGCTTGCTTCAGTTATTGTTAATGCACAGGCAACCACCGATAAAGTTCAGATGGCAGATGGATTACGTTCCAGCGGAAAAATTTATGTGGTTGTCGCGGTTTTGCTTACTGTTTTAACGGGCCTTCTTTTATATCTTGTAAGGCTGGACAAAAAAATTGCCCGCCTGGAAAAGCAGGCAAAATAAATTGCCTGCTTATTTCAAACTGGTATTTTTAATACCGGTTAGTTTGTTATTAAACGATTCGATTGCTTATATAAAACAAATTGCATGTCTACAAATTCCGAGTATAGTTTCTTCGAAAGTGTTGGAAGAAGCTTTGACAAAGCCGCGCTGTTTACCCGCTGGAACCCCGGCATCTTAGATCAGATTAAAGTCTGTAACGCCGTTTACAGAATGCGTTTTCCAGTAAAGATGGATGACGGTTCGATAGAAGTTATTGAAGCATACCGGGCTCAGCATAGCCAGCATAAATCACCTACAAAAGGCGGCATACGTTTTAGTGAAGAAGTCAACCAAGATGAAGTGATGGCCCTCGCCGCGTTAATGACCTACAAATGCGCTATTGTAAACGTTCCTTTTGGTGGTGCAAAAGGGGGTATCAAGATCAACCCCCGGAAACATTCCACTTATGAATTAGAAAAAATTACCCGCCGCTATACCGCAGAACTGGTAAAGAAGAATTTTATAGGCCCTGGAACAGATGTTCCCGCACCTGATTACGGCACCGGCGAAAGAGAAATGGCCTGGATAGTTGACACATACACCTCGCTGCGGCCGGGTGAATTAGATGGACTTGGTTGTGTTACTGGCAAGCCGGTTTCGCAGGGAGGCGTTCGTGGCAGAAAGGAGGCTACCGGGCTAGGAGTATATTTTGGAATCAGGGAAGTGTGCAATATGCCGGAACTGATGACAAAACGAGGCTTAACCGTGGGGCTTGAAGGCAAGACGGTTATTATCCAGGGCCTTGGAAACGTTGGTTATCATAGTGCTAAGTTTTTTAGGGAAAGAGGCGGTGCTAAAGTAATTGCCATTGCTGAATTTGAAGGTGGCATTTATAATGAAAACGGGCTCAATGAAGAAGAAGTTTTCCAGCACCGCAAAGCCACCGGTTCAATTTTAAATTTTCCTGGCGCTACCAATTATACAAACGGCAAGGAGATACTTGAACTGGAGTGCGACATACTGATACCTGCAGCCCTTGAAAATGTTATTAACGCCAGCAATGCAGATAGAATTAAAGCCAAAATCGTAGGTGAAGCAGCAAATGGCCCTTGTACGCCCGATGCTGATGAAGTTTTTGCAGCTAAAGGAATTTTATGTGTTCCGGATATGTACCTGAATGCGGGTGGCGTAACGGTTTCTTATTTCGAATGGCTTAAAAACCTTAGTCATGTAAGGTATGGCCGCATGGAAAAACGTTTTTCAGAAAACCTGAATGGCCTTATACTGGGACAAATTGAAAACTTGTCTGGAAAACGGGCATCCGAAAAAGACAGAAACCTCATTTTACATGGTGCCGAAGAAATTGACCTTGTACATAGTGGCCTTGAAGAAACAATGATTACCGCAACCCGGGAAGTTGTACTTGCATGGCACGCCAACCCCGAAATCCCCGATATGCGAACAGCCGCCTATGTGGTTGCCATCAATAAAGTAGCTACTACTTACAGCGAATTAGGAATATTTCCATAATTCAATATTTAAAAAAAACCGGCGGGCCTTATTAAGCCTGTCGTTTTTTTAGGTATTATAGTTTTAAATTATTAAAGGAAATCAGGCACAGCTTCCAATGCTAAAAACCCTCCGTTAATAATCTCCCAGCCGTAGGTATAAGTACCATTTGTTATAAAAACAAAAGGACAACTAAGGTTAGATAAATATCCAAGCATTTGTGCAATTGTTTTTTCGGTAAGCATTACATCTATTGCCTTGCATTCCACCAGCATCCATGGAAACCCATTCCTATCATAAACCACAACATCAAAGCGCCTTTTTAATTCCCCAACCAAAATTTCCTTCTCAATACTTATTAATGCGGAAGGAACATTGCAATTTTTTACCAGGTAAGCGATAAAGTTTTGACGAACCCATTCCTCGGGCGTAAGCTTTACCCAAAGCTTTCTTATAATATCGAATATTTCATCATATCCATCCTGTAGCCTTATTCTGAAGTCGGGT
>JBKJNG010000167.1:0-3511 GCA_046596065.1 Phnomibacter sp.
CATTATACCCATGTTGTTTACGGCTGATACCAAGGCCAATTACATTTACCCGTTGTTTCCATTTATAGCCGTTATACTGGCGCATATTTACCTGGAGTATAAAGATGCTAACCCCAAACTTAACAAGGTCATAAACGCTGTATTCTTAGGTTTAATGGTGCTTGTAGCAATTGCAGTAATCACAGCGCCTTTCTTTTCCATCATCAGGAATTCAGTAAGCTTGTTATGGTTAAAAACAGTATTGATGGTTTGCCTGTTTGCAGGCGTAGCATGGTTGTTTTATAATAGTCCCACAGTAAGTATTTACCTCTTGATTTTATTTATGGTGGCTGTGCGCCTTACGGTAAGTATGTATTATCTGCCGGTATATAAATTGAATAGCAAGCAGCAGCAGTTTTCAAATTTCACAAAAACAATAACCAGGCAGGCTGGTGGTAACGATATTTATTTGGGAGGAAATCCTGATATTCAAAAAGCATTTATTGCTGTTGGCCCGTTGAGGTTTGATACCGTTAATATTACCATGCCTCCTTTTATTCCTTTCCAGGCGCCGTTTTATTATAGCATCAATAATAAAAAAGTGATGCAGTACGATCCTGAATTGCGGATAGGTCGTTATTACCTTTTATTTACAACAGGTGTGCCGGATACCATGAAGCTTAAAGTATTGAACAGCTTTCAGCCATCGGTATCAAAAAAAGAAGTGTTCTACCTTGTTACTCCTAAACAGGTACAAAGTTTTTAACGGATTAAGTTTGTATTGATGGGGTATGCTATTTTGGTTTAATAATCGTCCACTTATAAATATCTTCTTCCGCAAGCTTTCTTCTTTTCAAGTCGGATACTAATTGGTATTTATTCGTTTCAGGATTTAATTTCATTTCAACTATTTCGCAGTTTTTTGGATTGCGAAGTGTTTCAAATTCTTCTACTGTCCATTGGTACCAACGCATCAAAAACATACGCAGTGTCATACCATGCGTAACAATTACAACGTTTTCCTGGAAATGAGGCTTTTCGAAATTTCTGTATAAGCTGTGCATAAAATCACTCATGCGATCGTATACATCTGCGCAACTTTCTCCATCTTTAATCCGGTAATAGAAAGTGCCGAACTTATTTCTCTCATCGTCTATCTGGATGTTTGCTTTCAGGTCGCGAAAGTGGCCCCATTCCTGTTCTCTTAATCTTGGATCCTCTATCCACCGAAGCTTATCGCGGTCGATGTGTTTTGCTATGTGTTCAAAGGTCATTCGTGTTCTCCATAGGGGAGAAACATAGAAAATCACTTTCTCATCGCCAATAATTTTTTTCAATTGTATGCCTGCATGATCGGCTTGTTTAACACCCTGTGCTGTTAGTAATAATTTGTAATCCTGTTTGCTTGCATAGGTATTACGGTCGAGGTTTCCTTCCGACTCGCCATGCCTAATCAATATGATTCTTTTTGGTTTCATTAAAGCAATTTAATCTTTTGTGCGATCATCGTAACTATTAGCCGATTGTTTGTTTTTAAAATACCATCAAGGCGCCTGTTTTTATAAACATTTATTATTGGCTGCATAACTAATATTAATGCCGGAAATAAAAATACCATTACATAAAGTGTTGGTTACTAATTTAACGGAAGTGTTGGTTTTCATTTATTGATTGCGTTCCGTTGTCTATTGGTGCGCAGGCCGGGGCAGATCGTATGCTTATTCAAAAGTACAGCAACATAACATAGAATTTCGGTCTCTGTAAACCGGGTAACGACTTAAAACAAAAATCCCCTGAAAGATCAGGGGACATTGCAATAAATGGGTTAGTAAGTACTGGGATATAAAATTCCCTCCACAATATTAAAAAACTTTTTGTCGGTAATAAAAAATTTTTTTCTCTTTTTTATGCACAATTTTTTTTTGGATGTGAATTCAGCTTATCTGTATGTTTTAAAATCATTAAAATCCGGATCATATTTAACAATAGCAGCTTCCGTTAAGGCAATAAAAAACAAGTTATGATGCATTAAAAAACACCGGAATAACAGGATTCGTGTTTAAAAAGTTTTAGAATAGAATCTGTCTGCTTAATGCAGTTTGCTATTGTGTACAGCGTAATTTTTACGGTGCAATTTTGTATGTTACCTTCGGGGCAGCTGGTTGCAAGCCATAATTATTTTGCATAACCGGATTGCAATGCGAATGACCATTAATGAATAAAATTATAATTATCAACGTATGAAATTTCCTTCCCCGGTTAAAGTAGAATGGATGGCATCTTTAATAGGTGCAAGGATTGTTGGCGATGGCGATGCATTTATTGAGGGTATCAATGAAATACACAGGGTTGAACCTGCTGATCTTGTTTTTGTTGATCATCCCAAATACTATAATACTTGTTTTAAAAGCGCGGCTTCGTTTATTATAATAGACCAGGAAGTTGCGGACAATAATGGAAAAACATTGCTGGTATGCGCACACCCGTTCGAGGCTTACCTTACCATTGTTAAACATTTCAGACCATTTGTGCCATCCGCTGAAAACATTAGTGCTTCTGCTTTAATTGGCGAAGGAACTATTGTGATGCCAGGTGCATTTGTTGGTAACAATGTTAGTATCGGAACAGGTTGCATTATTCATCCTAACGTAACCATTTACGATTACACGACCATTGGGAATAATGTAGTAATACATGCGGGTGCTTCCATTGGTGCAGATGCTTTTTATTTTAATGGAAAGAAGAACAGGCCATTATGGTATAAAAAAATGCAGAGCTGTGGCACTGTAATTATTGAAGATGATGTTGAGGTAGGTGCTAATACCTGTATCGATCGCGGTGTTACACATGACACCAGGATTGGTGCAGGAACGAAGATTGATAATCTTGTTCAGATAGCACATGATGTGGTAATAGGAAAAAACTGCATCCTGGCCGCACAGGTAGCAATAGCGGGTGCAACTACGGTTGGTAATGGCGTATCGCTCTGGGGCCAGGTTGGTATAAGTAAAACGCTTACCATAGCAGATAATGTGCAGGTGTTGGCACAAAGTGGTATTGGTCATAACCTCGAAGAAGGAAAATCTTATTGGGGCTCGCCTGCTTCTGATGCAACGGTTAAAAAACGAGAATTGGTTTGGCTGAAACGCTTACCTGAAATATGGGACAGGATTTTAAAGCTGGAAGAAAAAAATCGTGAATCTTGAATCGTAAGTGGTGAGTGGTGAAAAGTGAGAAGTGAAATGTGAAATGTGAGAAGCGAAAAGTTGAGTGGTGAGTGGTGAGTAATTTGGATCGTGAAAATGCGAACTGCAAAATTAGACGCTATCTTTTTTTAACAAGATTTGCCAACATATTTTTTGCACGTCCTGGGTTATTGAAAAGAGCACGTCTTTCATTGATTTTTATCCCGTTTTCAATGCCTTACAAATTCTTTCAATAGATTTTTGCAGGGGTTCGTAGCTGAAAGCAGGCAAAGCCTGCAGCATTTTTTTGTTATCCATTGTAACAAGCCTGGCACTTGTTACAATGG
>JBKJNG010000250.1:0-9608 GCA_046596065.1 Phnomibacter sp.
TAATATTACTGTTTATCAATATTTAGATTGTAATTCGGCAGGAGGGCAAATAGATAATGAAATATTATTGGGCGTTTTTAATGAATCAACAAAACTTAAGGACTCTACGATAACCATCCCATTATCCGGTGCCCGAACTAATAAGAAAAGTTCTTTTGTTTGTATTGATAACCCTCCTATTGTTTGCTACCTGGTAGATTACTATTCCGCCGTTGTAGATTTTAAAAACAATACTGCGGGTTACACTTTATCGGTGCAACGTTGCTGCCGTATTCCAGGCATCGTCAACGTATTTAACTCTTCCAACACCGGCGTTACGTATTCAGTTAAACTGAACGTTGCAGCTTCGGGAAATGGCCTATTAGCCAACAGCAGTCCTATTTTTAGCCAGGAAGATACCGCCCTGGTTTGCGCCAGTAACGGCTTTACTTTTCCGTTTAAGGCAATCGATCCGGATGGTGATTCGCTTATTTATCGTTTTACTTCAGGTTTAAATACGCCAAGCCGCGAGGCGAAACCTGACCCGTTACCCCCTCCTTTTCCAAACCTCAGTTACGTAAGTGGGTACAATGCCGGTCAACCGCTGGGCAGTTCTGTTATCATTAATCGCAATACAGGCATTATCAGCGGAATTGCACCGCAAAATGCGGGTGATTATGTCGTTGCCGTTGCTGTTGATGAATACAGGCAGGGCGTAAAAATTGCTGAAACCCGCAAAGAACTGCACCTGGCCGTTGGTAACTGTAATATCCCAAGAGCCATTTTACCTGAAAACATTACCAATTGCAACGACTTTAAAGTACTGTTCGAAAACCAATCATTTGGATCGGGCATCAATTCTTATTTCTGGGATTTTGGCGTAACAGCATCTGAAACCGATACCAGCACTTCACCGAAACCAACTTTTTCTTACCCCGATACTGGTGTGTACAAGGCCAAGCTAATTGTAAATCCCGGTGGTGCCTGCCCCGATTCTATTGTTACGGATGTTAGAATTTTCCCGGGCTTTACCGTTGATTTTGATCAAAAAGGAATTTGTAACCAGCTGCCTTACCAATTTACCGATGCCAGCAGAACCAGCTACGGTGTTATAAACAGTTACCACTGGAACTTTGGCGATTCAAATAATACCAACGATACCAGCACTGTAAAAAATCCTGTTTATACCTACAACAAATTAGATACCTACCAGGTTACATTAATTGCCAGCAGTTCGAAAGGATGCATTGATTCGGTTATCAAACCTGTTATAGTTTCAGATAAGCCGTCTGTAAACCTCGCTTTCCGCGATACGATTATTTGCATGTCGGATAATGTGCAATTGCTCGCAAGCGGAGCCGGCAATTTCAGCTGGTCACCGGCTATCAATATTATAAATCCAAACAGTGCATCACCCGTTGTAAACCCAAAAACTGGTGTTACTTATTCTGTTGAACTGAATAACAACAACTGCATTGCCAGAGATTCTGTAAGAGTTAGGGTTGTAAGCTCTATAACGGTAAACGCAGGTAATGATACTACCATTTGCAGGGGCGATCCTATCCGGTTAAATGCCATTACGCAGGGAACAAAATTTCAATGGTTGCCGGCTGCTGAATTAGATAACGCGACCATACAAAATCCTGTTGCTGCCGTAACCGCAACTTCTGCTACTTACACGGTAGTTGCCAACCTTGGCAGTTGCCAGGCAAAAGACTCGGTAAAAATCATCACACAACCCTACCCGGTAATAACTGCGGGTAACGATACCACTATTTGTTTTGGCCAACCGGCTACCTTAACGGGAAGCAGTAACGCTACTTCATTTCAATGGGTGCCTGCAAGTCTTGTTCAAAATCCAAAAAGTGGCGTTACACGGGCTACGCCTTCAGCTACACAAACTTTTGTTTTGACAAGCCGCTTTACAACAGGTTGTATTAAACCTGTAACCGATACGATTTTAATAACTGTAATACCAAAAATCAGTGTGTTTGCTGGAAATGATACAACACTTGTGGTTGGACAATCAATGGTGCTGAATGCAACAACCAATGCCACCGACTTTTCCTGGAGTCCATCGACGGGTTTAACCAACGCCGGCCTATTAAATCCTGAACTTTTTATATCACCCGACATGGCGAATGGTGGGCAGTATTTACGTTATACCCTGACAGCATCTGTAAACCAGGGATGCAGTGCCTCCGATGATATACTGATCAGGGTTTTTAAACTGCCATCCATTAATGTGCCATCGGGTTTTACACCCAATAGCGATGGACTGAATGATGTGATAAGACCAATACTCGCGGGCATAAAACAATATGATTATTTCAGGGTGTATAACCGTTATGGTCAATTAATTTTCGAGACAAAATCGCCCGGCGTGGGCTGGAACGGAACCATTAACGGGCAGCCACAAGCAACCGGCGGATATGTTTACGATTGCAGGGCAACTGATTTTACAGGAAAAAAAATACAGGTTAAAGGCAATTTTGTTTTGATAAGATGATGCACAAGAAACGGCAGTTGGTACAAGTTCAACCAAACGAAAAACGGGCGTAACGCCCGTTTTTCGTTGTATAAATTTCGCATGAAACATTTATTAGCCTTCTTACTGTTAATCAGACACCCAGCTTGTTCATATAGGCTGCATTGTCAGCAGCGCTCTTCAAGGGAGTTGTATTATCATAAAGTTCCTGTTCAACAATAAAATAAATTACGCCATTATCCTTCGCCTTTTTCAAAATAGATGGGTAATCGATACTGCCTTCGCCAAGTGTGCAGGAATTGTTGCCTGCATTTGGATCGGCAACTTTTAAACGGTCTTTTACATGGCAAAGTTTAAAACGGTCTTTGTGTTTTTCAAGATAAGCCACAGGGTCAACGCCTGCATCTACCACCCAATACATATCCATTTCAAAATCTACCAGGTTGGCATCTGTTTCGGCAATCATTACATCCTGCGGCAATTGGCCGTTTACAGGTTTAAAAGAGTAATCGTGGTTATGGTAAGCAAAACGAACACCATGCTTTTTACAAATCTCGCCGGCCTCGTTAAACTTAGCTGCAAAAGCCTTAAAAGCATCGATATTGCCCTGTGAGCCGAGATAGGGACAAATTAAATACTTCATACCTATTTCACCAGCTTGTGCGGCCTTGGTTTCAAAATCTTTTTGCCAGTCGCAATGGCTTGAAACCATCGTTATACCAAGATCATCCATGTACTTTTTAAACTCGGTATGCTTCATGTTCCAAAACATACCCATTGGCCCTTCATATCCTTCTACCTGTTTGTATCCAAAAGTTGATACCTGCTTCAAAACGCCTTTTGGATCTTTGGGCAAATCATCGCGAAGCGAATACAACTGCAAACCAAAATCATGATGGCCTGAACCTGTATTACATGAAACCAATGATGCGCCTGAAAGCACTAAACCTGAACTAAGCAAAGCGGAATTTTTTAAAAATGTTCTCCTGTTATACGACATGTTGAATTTTCTAAGGTTATAAAAAAGCCAATGGATTAATAGGTTATTGGCAATAAGTTACTGAATGTTGAGCTTGAACATTTGTTTTAGCTGTTTGCGTTCGCTCACTATTCACTACTCACGACTCGCCACTAGACGTCGCAACGTACAATCGAATCTTTCAGCGAAGCAATTTTATCTGCTGCGATCGGAATAAATTCCTGCGCTACATAGCCTTTATAACCAGTTTCAATAATGGCTTTCATAATGGCGGGGTAATATAGTTCCTGCGTTTCATCAATCTCGTGCCTGCCAGGTACACCTGCGGTATGATAGTGCCCGATGTACTGGTGATTATTCTTTATGGTTCTTATTACATCACCTTCATCAATTTGCATGTGGTAGATATCGTATAATAACTTGAAATTTTCTGAACCAACACGCTTACATAATTCAACACCCCAGGCTGTTTTATCACACATGTAGTCTTTATGATCCACTTTGCTGTTCAGCAATTCCATGTGAATGGTGAGGCCATTTTTTTCGGCATAAGGCACAATTTGTTTCAACCCTGCGGCGCAATTATTCCAGCCTGTTTCATCATCCATTCCAAAGCGGCTTCCGCTAAAACAAATCACATCTTTATAACCCGCTTTAACCATCAGCGGCATTACTTCCATATAATCTTTTATAAGCCCTGCATGATTTTCGGTTTTATTAAACCCTTCGGTTAAACTAACCTTGCCGCCATGGTAACACATAGAGCTGTAAATACCATATTGCTGCAACACGGGCCAGTCTTTAGGCCCAATAAGATCTATAGCATTAAAACCAATTTCTTTAACTGCTTTACACAGATCTGCAAGCGGCATTCCATTAAAACACCATTGACAAACCGAGTGATTGATATTTCCTTTCAAGGTAAGTTTCTTTTTGTTTTTTGATTTTCCTGCAAAACTTTCTGTTATGCTGCCGGCTCCCATTAAGGCAACAGATCCTGCAACAAGATTTTTAAGAACTTTTCTTCTGTTAGTATTATTCATTTGATAAATTTATATAGATGATAAAAAATAATCAGGCAATAACTGCATGCAACGTTTCTTTTTTCCTGCTACGCATGTAGAAGAATAATCCTGCAAAGGCTACTATCAGAACAATTGGAATAATAAGTGTGGCTTTTAAAACTTCAGGTCCTGCGGTAGCATTTGCCTGGTTAAAAAATGCGCTCATTTCAGTTCCTGCAGCGGCCGACCGGTATTCATCAAGCGAGGCGTTAGCAGGTAAATTTTTAATAACGAGATTGTCGTAAAAACCACCCATAAATATAGTATAAACCGATACCGCAAACATACCAGCACCACCCATTAAGTTTAAACCTACAGCACCTGTTTTAGGTAGATTTTCAGATACAAAGCCAAGCATACATGGCCAAAAATAACAACATCCTAATCCAAAAACCAGGGCACCGGCAAATATTGCATTGCCTGTACTTGTAGCCATTATATAAAGACCCAATGCGGCAAGTATGGCCGAAGCAAGCAACACACCCGTGGGCGATATTTTATGAACTACCGGACCTGCAAAACCACGGCCAACCACCATTACTCCGGTTGTAAGCATCAATATTAAAATAGCATTTTGGGTAATGTTACTAAGCAGCACATTTACCCATTGATTGGTAAACAATTCCGTAATGGCCGTGCCAAACATGCAAATAATCATAAAAATGAAAAGCGGGTTCAGCAATGCCTTATACATTTCTGAGGTAGAAACACCGCTGGCAACTCTTTCTGTAACAGGAAATTTCAGTTTACTGAACAGGAACCCGTAAATTAATGTTGGTATCAGCATCAGGCCAACTTGTACCTGCCAGCCTATACCCATTTTATCAAACAGGTAAACTATTAGTGTACCAATTACAATACCACCCGGAAACCATAAATGAAAATGGTTAAGTTTAGTAGTTTTATCTTCCGTATAAAGGGAAGCCACTAATGGATTGCAGGCCGCTTCTACTGTACCGTTTGCTATTCCAACAAATAATGTTGATATAAATAAAGTCCAGTAGCCACCGGCAAAAATGGTTAATAAAATCCCCGCAAGGTGAAATACAAAGGCAGCCACCAGCAGCCATTTCATACCGATAATATCTACCACGAAACCGCCAATAATTACGGCGAGCGGGAACCCCCAAAACGCCGTGGCAGCAATGGTTCCAAGTTCACCGGCGCTTAAATGAAACTGCACTCCTAACCGGCCTAAAATACCAGCTCTTATGCCAAATGAAAGTGACGTGACTAACAGGGCCAAACAACTGGCTACAAATAACTTATTCTTCTGGATTTCAACAGGCATGACAAACATTTATTTATTAATGGGGTAAAAAAGAATTTTTGAAAGTAAGGAAGTTTATTTTATTTCAGCACCTGAAAAAAATTTCTAATCACAACTCAAAGGTTTTGCACTATGAACAGGAAATTACGTATGGGAATGGTAGGTGGCGGAAAGGATGCTTTTATTGGCGCCATTCACCGCATTGCAGCCAACATGGATGGCCTTATAGAATTAGCCTGCGGGGCACTTAGCATTAACCCCGATATAGCTAGAGATTCCGGAAAAGCATATTTCTTACCGGAAGATCGTATTTACCTGACCTATGATGAAATGATCAGGAAGGAAAGCGAATTACCAGCAGACAAGCGGATCGATTTCGTAACCATCGTAACACCAAACTTTGCACATTTTGCCCCGGCTATGATGGCGCTCGATCATGGGTTTCATGTGGTGATTGAAAAACCAATTGCATTTACACTGGACGAAGCGCAGCAGTTGAAAAAGAAAGTGGAAGAAACCGGCTTACTGCTTTGCTTAACGCATACTTATTCCGGCTATCCGATGGTTAAGCAGGCAAAAGCCATGGTGGCTGATGGCGCTTTTGGAAAAATAAGGAAGGTTTGGGTTGAATACCCACAGGGATGGCTGAGCAAACTAAGCGAACGCGAAGGCAATGCGCAGGCGGCCTGGCGTACCGATCCTAAAAAAAGCGGTAAAAGCGGCTGCATGGGTGATATTGGAACCCACGCTGCGCATTTGGCGGAATATATTACAGGTTCAAAAATTTCGAAGCTTTGCGCCGATCTGAATGTGTTGGTTGATGGCCGGGCGCTGGATGATGATGGCAATGTATTATTGCGTTTCGACAATGGCGCTGCAGGGGTATTAATGGCATCGCAGGTTGCTGCCGGTGAAGAGAACGCTTTGAAGATTCGCATCTATGGCGAAAAAGGCGGCCTTGAATGGGCACAGCATGAACCGAATACGCTGTTGGTAAAATGGCTTGATCAACCAACACAAATATTAAGGGCTGGTGGTAATTATGGCGATCGGCTATCTAGCTATGCCACGCAAAACTGCCGCACTCCCGGCGGCCACCCCGAAGGTTACCTGGAAGCATTTGGAAACATCTATCGCAATTTTGCGCTTACCTTGTCGGCAAAAATTGATGGCACCCAACCTTCAAAAGAAAACCTCGATTTCCCGTCTGTAGAAGATGGCGTCCGTGGCATGGCTTTTATTGATAACGTGGTTGCATCAGCACAATCTGATAAGAAATGGCATGACTACGTGGTGAGTGGTGAGTAGTGAATCGTGAGCATTCTTCTCAACCTATTCAATTTACCACACTATCAACTTGTCAACTTATCACCTTCTCAACACATTAATAATGACGACAATAAAAGGACCAGCCATTTTCTTAGCACAGTTTATGGGCGATACCACACCTTTTAACGACATGCGAGCCATTTGCGGTTGGGCCGCATCAATTGGTTTTAAAGGTGTTCAAATTCCCACCTGGGATCCGCGTTGTATTGATCTGCAAAAAGCCGCCGAAAGCAAAACCTACGCCGATGAATTAAAAGGCCTGGTAAACGCATGCGGACTTGAAATAACCGAATTAAGCACGCATCTACAGGGTCAGCTGGTAGCAGTAAACCCGGCCTACGATAAAATGTTTGATGGCTTTGCTCCCGATGCCGTTCGCAATAATCCAAAAGCAAGAACAGCCTGGGCAGTACAGCAACTGGAATATGCTGCAAAAGCATCCGCTAATCTCGGCTTAAATGCGCATGCTACGTTTAGTGGTTCGCTGCTTTGGCACACCATGTATCCTTGGCCGCAACGCCCGGCGGGTTTGGTAGAAGATGGTTTTAAAGAGTTGGCTAAACGCTGGTTACCTATCCTTAATAAATTTGAAGACGCAGGCGTAGACCTTTGTTATGAAATTCATCCCGGTGAAGATTTGCACGATGGCGTTACCTATGAAATGTTTTTAGAGAAAGTAAACAACCATAAAAGTGCTTGTTTGTTATACGATCCGTCACATTTTGTATTGCAGTGCCTCGACTATCTAACCTATATTGATTACTACCACGATCGCATTAAAATGTTTCATGTAAAAGATGCTGAGTTTAACCCAACTGGCAAACAAGGCGTGTATGGTGGTTATCAAAACTGGATCGATCGTGCTGGACGTTTCCGTTCTTTGGGTGATGGACAGGTTGATTTCAAATCCATCTTCAGCAAGCTATCCGCTTACGACTTCAAAGGCTGGGCCGTTATGGAATGGGAGTGTTGCTTAAAACATCCCGAAGATGGTGCTAAAGAAGGTGCTATTTTTATAAAAAACAATATCATCAGGGTAACTGAAAAAGCATTTGATGATTTTGCCAGCGCCGGTAGCGATGAAGCCTTTAATCGTGCTGTACTAGGAATAGATTAAATATTTTTTATAAACCATGTTAATACAATTCACAATGAAGAAGTTTTTATTACCAGCATTACTTGTCAGCCTGCTGATTGCCTGCGGTGGCGGCGGCGAAACCAAAAAAGAAGGAGCCGATACTACAGCGGCAGCAACAACCGAACCTGCTAAAGAAGATCTGTCGAAAAATCCAGATTACGTGAAAGGATTGGAACTGATAGGACAATCAGATTGCCTTACCTGTCATAAAGTAAATGAAGCTTCTACAGGACCAGCTTATGCTTTAGTCGCCGACAAATATTCAAACGCAGCGGATACAACCATTAACCGCATCGCCAAAAAAATAATTGCCGGCGGAGCAGGTGTCTGGGGAACAGTTCCAATGACCCCACATCCGCAATTGTCAGAAGCAGATGCAACTCAAATGGTGAAATATGTATTACTCTTAAAAAAATAAAACAACAATAATCGTAATGAAGAGACTTACAATTTTGATTGGCCTTGCTGCCATTTTTACTGGTTGTGTTTTACAAAACAACGACAACAAAAAAGACGCAGAAACTAAAGAAGTGAAAGAAGCAGATAAAGATTTTGTAGCCCTGTTTGATGGCAAAACTTTGAATGGCTGGCACGGCTATGGCAAAGGAAATATTAATGGCAGGTGGAAGATTTACGATAGCACACTTGTGCTTGATACCACCGTTAAATTAACAGGTGTAAATGGCAATCTTATCAGCGACGAAGCGTTCGATAATTTTCACCTAAAACTTGATTGGAAGATTTCCAAAGATGGCAATAGCGGTATCTTATTTTTTGTGCACGAAGACACAACAAAATATCATGAGCCTTATTTTACAGGACCAGAAATGCAGGTACTGGATAACGATGGTCATCCCGATGGAAAAATCATCAAACACAGGGCCGGCGATTTATACGATTTAATTTCATGTAGTAAAGAAACCGTTAGCCCTGTGGGCGAATGGAACCATGCTGAAATTATAAGTGATCATGGAAAGCTTGACCTGGTTTTAAACGGAACAACGGTAGTTAGCACTACTATTGGCGATGAGCAGTGGAAGCTATTAGTTGCAGGCAGTAAGTTTAAAGAATGGCCTGATTTCGCCACTTATAAAAAAGGTGCTATTTGCCTGCAGGATCATGGCAATGTTGTTAGTTTTAAAAACATCATGATTAAAAAATTGTAGCAATTATAAAGGGGCTGCTGAATAAAATTGTTTTGACATAAAGAAGGGATTTCCGTATTGAAGCGTCAAATTTGGATAACGATGAAATTAGTGTTTGACAATCTTACAATCAAATGCCCGTAGCCAGAAATTGTATTTTCTAATTACAATTTGTACTAACTACTTGTTTTGCCACAGCACCTTGTTATTATTTTT
>JBKJNG010000289.1:0-5897 GCA_046596065.1 Phnomibacter sp.
CCCCTGGCATGGATAATAGCAACTATTTTATTGGCAGCGCTATTGTTTTTTTGGATACGCTCTTTATTAAAAAAAGCCCGCAGCCAGGAGCGCATTAAAGCGGGTTATGAAAAAGAATTGTTTATGTTACAATCAAAAGCATTGAATGCACAAATGAATCCGCATTTTATATTCAACTGCCTTAACAGTATAAAATCACTGGTTCAAACGAATGAGAATAACAGGGCTGTAGATTACCTGAACCTGTTTGCCAAACTGACCCGCAGCCTGATGCAGTACAGTGAAAAATTCGCCATCAGCCTGCACGATGAACTTGAAATTTGCCGCTGGTACATACAACTGGAAACACTTCGTTTTGGAAGCAAAGTAAATGTTGATTTTGTGGCGGACAATCAAATTGATACAAAACTTATCACGGTGCCTGTGCTGCTTATTCAGCCCTTTATAGAAAATGCAATTTGCCATGGTTTGGTGCCTATGCAAACGTCGGGGGGATTATTGCAGGTAAAATTGTTCAGCAATGCAATAAACCTGGTATGCACCATTGAAGATAACGGCATTGGCCGTGCCGCTGCCATTAGAAGAAGTGCGCTTACACGCAAGTATCAGAGCAAAGGCATGTCGTTAAGCCAGGAGCGGATAAACCTGTATAACAAACAACACCATAATAAAATAAGTACACAAATAACAGACAAGTTTGATGAAGCGGGCGAGCCATGCGGCACCCTTGTATCCATAACCTTTACAACCAGTCACAATGATTAAAACCATTATTATTGATGATGAGGAACTTTGTATAAGTACCCTGCATGCCGACTTGAAAAAGTATTGTCCCAATGTACAAATTGTGGCTACTGCCAACTCTGGCAAAGAGGGAATGCTTGCCATTAACAAGCACAAGCCACAACTTGTTTTTTTAGATGTAAGCATGCCATGGATGAATGGTTTTGAAATGCTCGAACTGATTGGCGATATAAATTTTCAAATAATTTTTGTTACCGCTTACGATCAGTTTGCTGTAAAAGCATTTAGGATTAGTGCGGTAGATTATTTATTAAAACCAGTTGATGGAACCGACTTACAGCAAGCCGTTTCCAAGGCATTAACCATGCTTTCAGCGCCTTCCGGCAGCAATTTGGTAGACAACCTGCTCAGGAATATTAAACTACCGGAAACGCAGCAAAAAATAGCCGTGCCTTACCGCGAAGGATACGAGCTGATAGAGCCGCAGCATATTTTGTATTGCGATGCCGAAGGTGCTTACACACGCATGCATTTTACAAATGAAAACCGTTTACTGCTTATCTCAAAAAGCCTGGGCGATATTGAAGACATGTTGCCCGCCATTCAATTCCAGCGCATACACCACAGCACGCTGGTAAACATTCATTGCATTACACATTTTATAAAAACCGATGGCGGCTATGTGCAAATGACCAATGGAAAAAGATTGATGGTTAGCAAAACACGTAAAGATGCATTGCTGAACCGTCTTGGTTTGAAATAATGAATGTTTATTATTACTGATCCAATGTTGTTCACCCAGGAACTTGCTATACTGATAAATGTTCAATCAATGTTGTTTACCTAAGAATGCTGTTAGCGTGAGTTCAACCTTACACTGCCGATTTATTAAGGTAACCGGCAGTGACAAATGTTCAATGCTCAATTTTCAATACTCGATGTTCAATAAATACAATCACAAAAATTAATCGGTTGGCTTTAGAAGTTGAACATTGAAAATTGAGCATTTGCATTTAAATGACCCGGTGACTCAATAACCAATCAAAGACTCATGCATTATTATACACTTTAAGCACTGGTTCTCTTAATGGATTTCCAGTATCAGAAGTAATGAATTCCAGTATCTGAGCAATCCAATGACAATACCAACAATACCCGCAGAAATATTGTCGACAACTGGAATAATGCATCAAAAACATACCTGGATAATCACATGCCTTATTACAAAAGATAATAGCGGTATGTAATGGAAGTCTTCTTGAAATTTATCATGAGGGATTTGTTGCCTCTACTTCCATGCGGGCATACCATTTACCTGATAAAAATGCTGTGTAAGTTTTTCTTCCCAAACACTCCATTGTCGCTTTAAACAAATAGATGCACTCGAATTGAACCCCGCAACAAACATCGGATGAAGTGTAAACAGGCAAGGGAATAAGAACCTATTAAAGCAAAAAAATACCTCGGGAACATAAAAAACGGAGCTCATTCTAAAGTAAGCTCCGTTTTTTATGTAAAACTTTTTATTTAAGATGTGCCCTTAACATCCAGGCCATTTTTTCATGTTCTTCCATCAGGCCCGTTACAAAATCACTCGTCCCTGCATCACCCCATTCGTCCGCGTATTTGTCAACGTTTTCACGAATATGAATAATAATGGCTTCATGATCTTTAAGCAATTCTTTTATATATCCTTTGCTGTCATTTTTTTCTCTTGTTAGTTCAGTTAAACTTGTCAGCTCTAAAAAACCAGCCATGGTAGCTACTGCAAAATGGCCGAGTGAGCGTACTCTTTCAGCTATTTCGTCAATCATTTCTTCCAGCTGTTTGTACTGCCCTTCAAAAAATAAATGTTGTGCATGAAAATCGGGGCCTTCCACATTCCAGTGTGCATTTCTTGTTTTAATGTAAAGCACATGTTCATCGGCCAATAACTTATTGAGCGATTGTGAAACCAGGGCAAGATGCTCCGGCTTGATACCAATACTTGTTGTCATCTCTTTTGTTTTTGTGACGGTTAAAAAATACGATTCATGTTCCTGGTATCTTCAAAGAAAATGGAGGAAGAATGATAATAAAACTTCTGTTGGATTGGATGCAAATTTAATGCATAACCGCTGCTCTGTCTCTTCTATTTTATATGAAAAAGCCTAACAATTAACACTAAGCGCTACAGTTAATAGTTTACCGTTACTTATATATTCATTATAAGTTCAATGGCTAAATTTGCATCCTATTTTTAAGAAAGAAAAATAGTGTGTGTATGATAAAGAGACAATTAGATAAAGTTCCGTTCTCAGTTTTAGACCTGGCGGCTGTACTACAGGATAAAACCATAAAAAATACTTTTAACAACAGCCTTGACCTTGCACTACATGCAGAGCATTGGGGCTATGAAAGATATTGGCTGGCCGAACATCATAACATGGAAACAATTGCCAGTGCTGCTACTTCCGTATTAATTGGTTTTATTGCTGGTGGCACAAAAAAAATCCGCGTTGGTTCAGGTGGTATTATGCTTCCAAACCATTCATCGCTGGTGATTGCAGAACAGTTTGGCACACTGGAATCTTTGTATCCGGGCAGGATCGATCTTGGACTTGGCCGTGCACCCGGCACCGACCAGCCAACGGCTATGGCTTTGCGCCGCAACCGCTTTAGCGCAAACGACTTTCCGGAACAGGTGCAGGAATTATTTACCTACTTTTCAGCAGCTAATAAAACAGCGCATGTACGGGCAATTCCCGGCGAAGGCCTCGATATTCCCATCTGGATTCTTGGTTCAAGTACCGACAGCGCTTACCTCGCGGCAAGCCTGGGTTTACCTTATGCTTTTGCCAGCCATTTTGCACCAACATACCTGCAGCAGGCATTGAATATTTACAGGGTTAACTTTAAACCGTCCGTTCACCTGCAGCAACCATACACCATGGCGGCAGTTAACGTAATGGCCGCATATACCAATGCTGACGCGGCATATATTGCTACTTCTTTTTATCAGCTGGCCACTGGTATAATTCGCGGCACAAGAAGGCCTATGCAAGCCCCGGTAAATAGTATGCAGGGTTTATGGTCGCCGGCCGAAGAAGCGGCAGTTAAACAAATGATGCATTATACTTTTATTGGCGACGCACCAACCGTAAAAAACCAACTGCAAATGTTTGTAAACGATACTGCCATTGATGAAATAATGATTGTTGGACATATCTACGATCATGCTGCAAAACTCAGATCTTACGAGCTAATTTCAGACATGACTATTGAACCTGTGGCGCAGCAAACAATCGTCGCATAAAATTCAAAAAATCAAGTTGCATTTTTACTCCAGATGCTTTAAAAAATCAATCTTTTCTAGTTTTTTTAGCAGTCATTTTAAAAATCATTCGTTCAATTTACAATACAAAATTTTAATATGATATACAGGCAATTAGGACACTCAGGGTTAAGGGTACCTGTGTTAAGTTTCGGCACTGCAACCTTTGGTGGGGGGAATGATTTTTTTAAAGCATGGGGCAGTACCGAAATAGAAGAAGCCAAACGACTGGTAGGCCTTTGCATGGATGCGGGCGTTAACCTCTTTGATACTTCCAATGTGTACTCAATGGGTGTATCGGAAGAGATACTGGGCAAAGCCATTGCAGGCATACGCAATGATGTGTTGATTTCAACTAAAGCCACGTTTCCTATGTCGGATAAGGTGAACGATTTTGGTTCTTCCCGTCATCATCTTTTAAAATCGTGCGAGGATAGTCTTAAGCGCCTTGGCACCGACCATATTGACATTTACCACATGCACGGGTTTGATGCTAATACACCTGTGGAAGAAACGTTGAATGCACTAAATAGCCTGGTACAAAGTGGCAAGGTTCGTTACATCGCGTGCTCGAATTTTTCGGGCTGGCATCTTATGAAATCGCTATCGGTTTCGGAGCGCTATGGCTGGTCGAAATATGTGGCGCACCAAGCGTACTATTCCCTCATCAACCGCGATTTTGAATGGGAACTTATGCCACTCGGCATCGATCAAAATATTGGAACTATTGTTTGGAGCCCATTGGCAAGCGGTATGCTGAGCGGTAAATATCGCCGCAACCAGCCTTTGCCCGCCGATGCCCGCGTTGCACAAGGCGGTAGTCCCGTTCCAGGAGAAACAGTCAATAATGAACGATTGTATAATATAGTTGATACGCTGGATGAATTAGCAGCGGAGACCGGGAAAACTATTGCACAGGTTTCGCTTAACTGGCTGCTGCAAAGGCCCACCGTTGCCAACATTATTGTAGGCGCCCGTAACGAAACGCAGTTACAGCAAAACCTTGGGGCTGTAGGTTGGGATCTTACGGTTGAACAGGTAAAAAAACTGGATGCTGTAAGCGAAACAATGCCTGCCTATCCTTACTGGCACCAACGACAATTTCCTATGTTGAATGCTTCTCCAAAATTTTACTGAAAAAAGTAAACAAAAAACATTGTATCTGATGGAAATAACCTCCATTTTCATTTATGGTGATTGACTAACCCATATTCAATCACCAATATTTTTATATGCTTACATGCTGCCTCAAAGAATGCCTCATTAATAATATGAATCCCACAGCGTTTGGTCAATAAAATGTTGATAAGAGTGCTTTGTTTTACGAAACAGATTTAGTAAATTTATAATCTTACAAGGGTCGAACCAACCCGCCCTGGCGGAATTAGGAATTTACACACGCTGATCGTTGGTGGCACACATTTTAAGTATAGAAATAAAAAAATCATGACCGATCTTACCCAAATACTCTCAGATAAAATTGAGAAATCCCAGGCCATTCTTGCTAATTGGCGTGACCCTCAAAATCGCCTGAGTGATGAAGAGGTATTAAAACAACTGAATAATATTTTAGATAATAGTGTTTTATCGGCCTTAAAAGAAATGGCGGGGGTACGTAGTATGCTTGCAACGCATGGTAAAGCTGACCAGTAAAAACTCATCAAATTTTCCGCCCTCTTTGTTCTTCAGCATCAAAATAAATCATAACCGTTGTACAAAAAAGTCGTTTTGATAAAAAAGTGCGGATTTTACCGCACTTTTTGAGAAAGTTTGTGGCCTCGCCTGGAATCGAACCGGGATCTGGAGCTTCGGAGACTCTTATACTATCCATTGTACTACA
>JBKJNG010000351.1:0-2884 GCA_046596065.1 Phnomibacter sp.
GATTTTACTGCCGTGCAAAAACCGGGTGATTATATAGTCTCTGTTCCTTCCATTGGAAACTCTTATACTTTCAAAATTGGCACCAATGTACTTTCACCTGTAGCCGTTGCAGCTATAAAAGCATTTTATTATCAGCGGGTATCGATGCCGCTGCTTGCAAAATTTGCAGGGCAATGGGCAAGGCCTGCGGGTCATCCCGATACAGCTGTTTTGGTCCATCCTTCGGCAGCTTCTGACAAGCGGCCTGCAGGCACCATTATCAGTACGCCCGGTGGTTGGTATGATGCCGGTGATTACAACAAATACATTGTAAACTCCGGCATTACCATGGGTACAATCTTATCGGCCTACGAAGATTACACTGTTTACTTTAAGACCATAAAAACCAATATACCCGAAACGGGCAATAGTGTTCCGGATGTACTGAATGAAGCCTTGTATAATCTGCGCTGGATGCTTACTATGCAGGACCCGAATGATGGTGGTGTATACAACAAATGCACCAATGCGGCTTTCGATGGAATGGTAATGCCTGGCGTAACAACACTGCCGCGTTATGTAGTGCAGAAAGGCACGGCCGCTACGCTTGATTTTGTGGCGGTAATGGCGCAGTCTGCAAGAATATTTTATGCCTACAAAAAGCAATTACCCGGATTAAGCGACAGTTGTTTAAAAGCCGCTTTGTATGCGTGGGATTGGGCAATAAAAAATCCGGCAGTGGAGTACAATCAAACAAATATCAATAGAATGAACTTTAAACCACCTATCAGTACGGGCGGTTACGGAGACAAAAATTTCAATGACGAATGGTTGTGGGCATCAGTGGAAATGTATGTTACAACTAAAAATGAAAGTTATTATAAACTGATCGCAAGAAATGTAAATACACCGCTGACATTACCATCGTGGAGTAATGTTTTTGCACTGGGTTTTTATACAATTGTAAGGCATGAGATTTTTGCTTCGGTAGCACATGCAGCTGATGTGCAAACCATCAGGAATGCAGTTGTAAATTTTGCTGATACTTACCTGCAGCATATCAGCGAGAATGCTTTTAAAACAGTGATGGGACAATCTGCGAAAGATTTTAACTGGGGCAGTAATTCCAACGCCGCCAACCAGGCCATTTTATTGCTGTATGCCTATCACATAACAAAGAATCCGAAATACACCGATGCTGCGCTTACCAATGCTGATTATATACTTGGCCGGAATGCTACCGGTTATTGTTTTGTTACCGGTATTGGCACTAAATCAACCATGCATCCACACCATCGTCCTTCGGTTGCAGATGGTATTGAAGCGCCTGTGCCAGGACTACTGGCAGGTGGTCCAAACCCCGGGCAGCAGGATAGTTGTAAATACGATTTTAAGGAACCGGAAAGAAGCTATAGCGATACTGATTGTGCGTTTGCTTCCAATGAAATTGCCATTAACTGGAATGCTCCGTTGGTGTATGTAATGAATGCATTGGAAGCATTGCAATATGATGCAGGTTACGCTATTCAGAAAGCATTTGCACCGAAGAAGAAGTGAATTAGTATAATACTTTAGTCTGTTTTATGCCCGCTTGATTACGTATTGAAATTTGAACTGTCAGTTGTTTTTTTATTGATCGCTTTAAATACAGCAGTGTACATAGTAAAGCGGTTGAAACCTTATCATATGCGATAAAGAATTTCATCAACGACCGGGTATTTTCGAATACTGGATATTCGTTGTTTGTCAAGCCCATAACCACAGTCCAGTAACGAAATAAATCTACAAGTAATCAACTAAATGACGAGTAGAATTCCTTCAAGGCCAGATGCTGTACAGTAGTGATTTTAAGCTGATTTATTTTCATTCTGCCCTGCTTTTGCCAATAGTTTTGTTGTGAGATGTTTGATGAAGTTTTTAAACATTTAGTTAAGATTATGCTATTTTCACCTTTGTAAACCGTTTTTTGATTTTAAGATAATTACGTATTTGAATACCTTATCTAATGCTCCATTATGATACCTAACGGGCCAATAGTATTAATAGAAGATGATAATGATGATGCTTTTACAATGCAGGAAGCATTAAAAGATTTAAATATCGGGAATGAATTTATCTATTTTCCCAATACTATTTTAGCTCTGAAATATTTAAAAGAGACGTATCAGCAACCCTTTCTAATTATTTGCGATGTTAATATGCCATTTCAAAATGGCTTAGATTTTAAAAGAGATATTGATAATCATCCAGAATTAAAGAAAAAATGTATTCCTTTCATTTTCTATTCAACTTCAGCTAATTCTGAAGAAGTGTCAAAAGCTTTTTTGCAAATGAGTATTCAAGGTTTTTTTAAAAAGGCAACAAGCTACGATCAGATATTAAATGATATAACTGCAATTATCGAATACTGGAAAAAAAGTAAGCACCCAAACTGTTTTTAATTTTTTAAAAATAAATGTGAAAACCTTCTGATAAAAATAACCTTAAGCGAAAGGATTTCAACCAGCATTGATTATTTGCGAAGGCAGAGAATTCATTGAACGTACTGCCTGCTACAAAAGCCCATTGAAAATATAAAGTTGACGTTAACAACTAAAAGTTAAATTTATGAATGTCAGCCCGAACCGCTGCTGATGGTTGCACATAACCGATGTTACATTATCCTGCCGCGCTTTTGCATGCTTTTTTTGTAGGCAGGGCTTTTTACTCTTCTCTTATTAAAACTCTTTTTCCTACTTCAAATGTAGGGTCACCAATTAGCAAAGTGTCGCCTTTAAGGATGAATTGACGATGTTGGTCAGTCCCAATATAATTTATTACTGAACCACCTTTGACATGGTGCGTTACAATTGAATTTAAACTGTCAATTGTATAGGTCCCAAAATAGCCAAACGCATTATCTAAA
>JBKJNG010000389.1:0-3693 GCA_046596065.1 Phnomibacter sp.
GACGCAAAAAAAACAGACTGCAAAAGGTTTTGTCTTTTCATGATGTTAATTGAGTGAAAAGTGAAAAAATTATATGGCATTCTAAACTTAATTCTTATCCTTTACCTTTTATAATAATTGGTAAATTATTTAACTGTAGTAGTCTGTTTTCTAAAAAAATGCAACAACAGGCAACTTTTAAAACAGCTAATAAGGCATTTGTAGGAGCCTTTAGGAAGGCGTTGCAACATCAGAATGACCATGTACATTCTCTCCAACCCAATCAAGTGGATTGATACATGTTTGACATATGTAAAAAGCCGTAAAAAAGCTATTCGACAAGCAGTGAGTAAAGTTGATAAGCATGCTCCCGATTTTCGACACCTAACTTTGCACCTTATATTTCTCTTTTAATAAATACAGCAGTATGGAAAATTTAGCAGGTAAAAAAGCATTGGTCACAGGCGGCAGCAGGGGTATTGGCAAAGCCATTGCCCTGGCACTTTCAAAAGAAGGCGTTGATGTAGCCATAACAGGTCGTACGGAAACGGAATTACAAAACGCAATGAGTGAATTAAAAGCAAACGGTGTAAAAGCTACCTACGCTGTGGCCGATGTAGCTGACCGCCTTGCGGTAGAAGCTGCAGTTGAAAAAATTGTATCGGAAATAGGCCCCATTGACATTCTCGTAAACAACGCGGGCATTGGTACCTTTGGCGGCTTTCTTGAGCTTACGCCTGAAAAATGGGAACAGATTATTAAGGTGAATTTATTGGGTGTTTATTATGTTACCCGTGCCGTTCTTCCTTCCATGATCGAGCGTAAAACCGGCGATATCCTTAATATTTCTTCCACTGCCGGCACCCGTGGTGCGGCAATGACCAGCGCCTATAGCGCAAGCAAGTTTGGCTTATTAGGCCTTACAGAATCATTGATGCTTGAAGTTAGAAAACACAATATCCGGGTGGTAGCTTACACGCCAAGCACTATTGCAACAGACCTGGCCATCGAAAACAAATTAACCGATGGTAATCCTGACAAAGTTTTACAACCCGAAGACATGGCGGAACTGGTTATTGCACAATTGAAACTGAACAGAAGAGCATTGCTGAAATCAGCCAGTTTGTGGTCAACAAACCCGTAAAAGCCACCTCATCTAAAAAAGACAACTTTAAAAGGCCTTCTTTGCTTGCTTTTTTAATTTAAAATTCCGATCCTGCCAGGATTCAGGTTCTGATTGGTATTTACCTGCAAAGCTACCCAACAGTTACAAGCGAATTACCTCCACATAAGGAGGTACCACTCTGATGCGAGGGACTATCTCTCCTCCTGCGGAACTTTGGGGAGAGATGGGGTGCTTTGTGTGAATAGATTTGCTGGTGAAAAACAGCTGCAAAGGCGGAAAGACGGAACACCGTCCAACGATAGCGTTGGGTTAACAGCTGCAAAGGCGAAATGAGCAGGTGGTATTACACCAGTTGCAACAATAAAAAGTGTCAATTTAAATTTGTCCCTAATGTTTTATCCAGGTAATTATTATTACAAATTTTATCTTCATTAAAATCTTTATATGAAAACGATTTGCAGGTATTTGTTTGTAAGTACTATTTTATTTGGTTTAAACATAAAACCCATGCATGCACAGGATAAGAGCAAGGTTCGCATTATCATGATAGGGGCTCACCCCGATGATTGCGACCAGGATGGTGGAGGTACAGCTATATTGTTTGCCAAATTGGGCTATGCTGTAAAATTTGTATCAGTAACAAACGGCGATGCCGGGCATCAAACAATGGTTGGCATTCCGCTTGCCAAACGCAGGCTGGCCGAAGCTAAGGAAGCAGGCAGGCGGTTTGGTGTTGAGTACGATGTGCTTGACAACCACGATGGCCAATTATTGCCGACATTAGAAGTTCGGTTGCAAATAATTAAAAAGATAAGGGAATGGAATGCAGATATAGTCATCGCTCCAAGGCCAAACGATTATCACCCTGACCACAGGTATACAGGTGTGCTTGTGCAGGATGCTGCTTATATGGTTGCTGTGCCCAATGTAGCCCCCGAAGTACCTGCCTTAACAAAAAATCCGGTCTTCTTATATTTCCAGGATGGATTTCAAAGACCCAATCCTTTTCGCCCCGACATTGCAATTGATATCAGCAATGTATATACACAAAAGATACATGCAATGGATGCACATACTTCCCAAATGTATGAGTGGCTTCCATGGATTGGCGGATACCTGCAACAGGTTCCAGCTGATAATGCAGCGAGGGAAAAATGGCTTGCCCAATTCAGTAAAGTGAATATTACTTCGGATGTAAGAACATCGTTACAAAAATGGTACGGTAACGAAAGAGCAGCACTGGTGCAACATGCGGAAGCTTTTGAAATATGCGAATATGGCGCTCAGCCCAATGAAGAAGAGAAGCAGAAATTGTTCCCGATGTTGGTGATGAAGGAGTGATAATGAACGATGGGAGTTCTGATAAATCAACGTAAAAGCATTAACCACAGGTTTTCTTTTTACCGCAGCGGTCGCGGAGGTATTGCAGCATCCGCCAGCTCGGTGCCGTTTTTTTGCAGATAGCTGCGTGTATGCTCCCCGTTTTTCGCTGCGGTTAACTTTCTTCAATTACCACATTTTTTTACCGCATTGGTTCGCTCAAATAGCTCCGGTTTAAATTGCAACAGTATCCGTTTCGTTTGTTTTTAAACTCACCTGTTTCAAAGGATCTATTGCCAGCCAAAGCAGCGCACCCGTTAATAGTACAAAAGCCACTACAAAAAGCGGGTAATCAAAGTTGTTGGTTACGTGTACAATTCTACCGAAAATAATTGCCAGGAAAAATGCACCCATTTGCCCGAAAAAATTCATAGCCCCGGTAACCGTTCCGGCATTGTTGCGCCCTATGTCGGTGCAAACAGCATAAGAAACCATTACACCAAATGAAAAGCAGGCATTGGCGGCAACAAGGCAAAAAGCAACATAGTTAACCTGCGGCAGAAAGGCAGCTAAAAAAATGAATACAGCGCAGCCTCCCAGGCCAAGCATGCCAACAAAACGCCGGCCAAAACGAAGCCCTTTCCGTTTTACCAACAGATCGCCCACATACCCGCCGATAAGGAAGCCTGCAATGCCCGCAATAAACAAGGTGAAAACAATTTCCTTCATACTATTTTCAGAGAAATGTTTTCCTTCTACCAGGTAAACCGGCATCCATGCAACAAAGAAATAGTTGGCCCACTGGCAACAAAAATACATGAGCATAAGTGCCCACAGGTTCCTGTTGCTGAGGATGATTTTCCAGGGGATTGCATGTTGGCTGGTGTTGAATCTACGGTTGCTTTCTATGTACGCAACTTCCTCCGGTCTTATGTTTTTCATTTGAGCAGGAAAATTTCGGAACCACCTGTAACAGATAATTACCCAGACAACACCGATAAGGGCATTTACATAAAAGGTTGTACGCCACCCGTAAGCTATTGCAATAGGAATAATGATTAGCGGTGCAATAGCTGAACCAATTTGCGAACCAATGCCTACCCATGTTAATGAGCGGCCAATTTCCTGAACGGGAAACCAGCGGGAAACTACAATCATGCAATTGGGGTAAGTGCCGGATTCTCCCATGCCAAACAGGAACCGTATAATGATAAGAGACACAAGCCCGGTAGTCAACCCAGTTAAAGCAGTAAAGAGCGACCAGAATA
>JBKJNG010000417.1:0-5385 GCA_046596065.1 Phnomibacter sp.
GCCGGGACTTACCGCACGAACGGTATAATAAAACACCTGTTTGCTGTTGCTAAGATTGGTGAAGAAATGAATGCGGTCGTCGCGGATATCAAACGATAAAGGCGTTGCGGCATCTTTGATCCATTCCATTCCGGGAAGATCTTTGATGCGTGGATTTTCAATTTCAAAACCCGCGGGAATAATATCGGTGGCAACAATATTATCTACACCGCCACTGAACGATTTATCGAGTGTTACCTGTACTACGATCAAATCATTTTGTTTGAAGGTATTGCCACTGATCTGCCGTCCAAAACGATCATAGAAAGCACGGCGCACTTTGAGGTAACTGTCTTCTTCTTTATACGATCCGCCTGCACTTATTCCCTGGCTCTGCCACCAGTAGTACAACGGGCCGTTTCCCTGCACTTTTACATCGGCAATAGTGCCACCTAACTGGGCCGCATTCAAACGCAACGAAGCATTTGTCATCGTAGCAATTTTTTTTCCATTCACCATAATTTCAGCGGTGGAATTTATTTTGTTGGATGACCTCGCCATTTTACCAATGGCTAAAAAACTAAAGGCGCATTCCTGCGTGCTGTACCAACTGCGGCCCTTTAATTTATCGGCCACATGCTTCGCCATAACCGGTACTTGCGCATTCGCAGGATCCACATCGAGCAATGCATTCAGCGCAATGCTTTCATCACGGATATCACTGTAAAAACTACCACCTGTTTCAGGCACCGCTTCTTCACCTGCGAATGACGTTGGCAAGAGTTCTTTGTATTTATTTTTATCGCCAGCCATAGCAAATGCAACTGATAATAAATACTTGCTGTCAAGCGCCAGTTCATTTTGATTTGCCTTGTAATAATTCATGGCAGAAATATTTGGCCTGCCTGCCAACGACAACACGTACAAACTATAAGCCACTTCTTTAGGTGCTATTTTCTTTTGCAAAGTGCGGTTGTAAGTGTAAGTAATAAATGTTTTATTGCGAAGTCTGTTGCTGATATAATTCAGCATGGTTTCAAGCAAACTTTTATCAGTGTTGAAGCCCGCTTTTTGTGCTTCAATAATAAAGTGCGCAGCATATACCGTTGTCCACCAATTTTCCGTTGATTCATCATCCCATAAGCTAACGGCACCGTTATATAGTTGCCGCATTTTTATTTTGTTGATAGCAGTCATTATATTTTCAACGGCAGCTTTTTGCATGCCCTGTCCATAATGCATCAACTCCGATAGATCGGCATAGTACAATTGCGGAAATGCTACCGAAATTGTTTGCTCGGTGCAACCATAAGGATAGTTTACCAGGTACTGCAACTGGTTGCCCAACTGCATTGCCGGCGACCTGCTTACCACCAAACTATAATTTAAACTCGTTGGAATAAAATCACTGGTTGCTATTGAAATACGGGATGTTGCATTTGCATTGCACATTCCTGATCCTGTCATTTTTTGCAATGTAGAAGCAGGCCGCACCGTGATATCTGTTTCATCGGTAAACTTCTCTCCCAGCCCGTTTACTTCCACCTTTATTTTACCCGTATTTACAGTTGGAGAAGCAACAATTTTAAAAATGGCGACAGCTTCACTGTTTGCATGTACAGTGGCGGATTGTGCATTCATACCAACAATCGAAAGTGGCCCCTCTGCTTTAATGGTTGCTGTAATGTTTGTTGCTTTTGTAGTTGTGTTTGTGATGGTAACCGGCACAATTACTGTATCCGAAGGACTTAAAAACCTTGGCAATGCCGTACTTAAAACAAGTGGATCTGCTACTCTCATATTTGCTTCGGCTGCACCAAAGCAATTCTCTTTATATGCCAGGGCCATCAACCTTACCTGCCCACTAAATTGTGGTAAGTCAAACTCGAATGTGGCATTACCACTGGCATTTGCTTTTTGGATCCCGCTCCAGTAGCTTAATAATTTTACCCGCTTATTTGGCATTGGGTTCTGACGTTGATTCATTTCAAGATCAGCATCGCCACCCGTGCTGCTCAGCCTTGCACGCAACTCGGGAAACAACAATGGATAAAGATCATAAGCATTTACACCAAGCGCACGCTGCGAATAGTAATAAGCAAAGGGATCGGGCGTACGAAAACCTGATACAGCCAACACGCCATTATCCACCGCAGCAAGTGTAACCATCGAATTTGGTTTCGCTTTTACCGTAACTTTTTGATGCGTTTTTGAGCGCACTTTTTCAGACGCGGTAATGCTTACATCAATTCTTTTTTCTTTGTCTTCAACGGTCACGTTTTTAAAGCCATGTGCAACCGTCAATGGAATATCACTTACATCATGCGGCTTAAATAAAGTTGCAGTGATGTATACGTTTGGCAAATGCGCTTCGGTTAATTTTAAATCAAGCGAGGCAGTTCTGTTTTCAATATTTACATATTGGTAAGAAACAACTTTATCTGTTTCCATTGTTACCAGCATTTTACCATTGAATGGCGCTTTAAATAAGGCCTTCATAGTTTCGCCGTTTTCATATTTATCCTTATCAAGTTCAATGCCGATATTGCCTTCCGTATTCACTTCAAAAGAACTGTTATCCGAGCCCCAGCTACCATAGCTGTAAAAGCTTTGACTAACATAGGCAACAGCACCAGGGATAGAAACACGAACCTCATAGTCACCAGGCGATCGTGGGACAAAGGGAAACACCGTTGATTCGCCTTTTATACTAATTGTTTGTGACGCCATCAGTTTATCTTCTTTTTGAGATTCGTAGGGAAAAAAATCGCCGTTTTTACTAAGCACGGTACGGTATTCATGTTTGATCACTTGCACCGTTGCATTTGTAGTAACAGCCTGTTGATTTACATTTAAGGCAATCAATGGAAAACGGGTTGCAGTATTCAGTGGCACATAATAATAGCCCGAATTACCAACACCAAAGAACACATTTTGCGTGTAAATATCAGCAGATGCATTCCTGCTTACAGGCCTTCCTGTTTCATCAAAAACAGTAGCAAAAAAACGTGCCTGCAATAAGCCAATGTTTTGATACATAGCCGGTACCTGGAAACTTTCAACTGCGCCGCCATTCTCATTTGTTTTTCCCTGTCTTACGATCTTATCAAAAAATGCTTTCTGGTTTGATAATGAGAATTCGTACTTGTCATATTTTTTTGGATTGAACGCTTTTTCTTTGACCTGGATCTCGCATTCATAGTTCCGGTTTGCAGCTGGCGGACCAAAATAATTTGCCGCGTTGATGCTTAGTGAAGTTGTTGCCCCGGGAGCAATATTTTCCTTATCGAGTTTTGCAGTAACCTTAATACGATCCGGCATAAACTCTTCCACTTTAAAGTTTTGCGTGGCGAGTAAAACATCGTTACCACTGTATACTTCCAGCAAATAAGTACCTGTAATAGCACCGGGGTTTAGCTCCACATTTCCCTCTGCAGATCCTTCAGTATTTAAATTTTTTCTGAAAGATGTAAGCTCCTTGCCATTTGGCATCAGCATGATCATTTTAATGGGCAATTCGCCAGGCGATTTAAACTGGCGGTCACGAATAATAACAGAGAAATTCATTTTTTCACCGGGCCTGTACACATCGCGTTCAGGATATACAAATGCATCAAGGCCAGTACTCCCAATACGTTTGCCACCTACATCAAAACGGGATGTATTTACACGGGTATTATTAAACGGCAGGTAGTTAAAATCATCTGCTGTTCTTGCAATGATCATAGCGGGTTTAAAGCCACTGAAATCTTTGCGTGCATAGGCAATTTCTGCTACGCCATCGTCGTTGGTGCTGCCTGTTCCAAGTAATTGATTGTTAGCTCCATACACGGCAATGTTTACACCTTTATCGGCCTTTGCTGTTTTTATACTGTTTGCAAACACGAACATTTTATCCATGCCTTCTTTTGCAACCAAACCAATATCACTTAAAGAAATAAAACGGTTATCGCTTACCCAGTAATCTTCTGTTGAACGGATCTTGATATGATAGATGCCTTTGAAATCACTGACCCGATCTGCGATATTGAACTGGAACAAACGGCTGCTGCCATACTTAGGAAGTGTGCGTGTATCAATTTCTTTTTCATAGATCACATCGCCAAGTGTTGCATCGCCACTTTCATTTTCGTAGTCATAATTTTCTTCCCCATTATTGTCAATTGTTTCCTGGGGATAATAACCATAGCGGTTTGCTGCCAGTAAATTACTCTCGTAGATTTTTGAAACAATGACTTTTACTTTTTCTACGCCGGTGATTTTTATCTCTATATTTTTATTTCCTTGGCTATTAAGATATACGCTCTTTGAACTGCCTAAACTTAAGGAAGGTTCGAGTTTACCGAAGGCAAGATTGGTAGTATATTCTTCTTTTAAAACACCCCCAATGATACCACGCAATCCTTTCAATAATTTTAAACTGTAAGTATTGTTTACATCGAATTGCTCACTGGTGATAATAAATCCGTCTTCTGTAATTTCAGTATTGTAATGAATGTTGGGAGACAGCTGCAGTAATTGTGCTAATCTTTCCTTCACCGGCTGCTGACTTGTTTTTACGAAAATAGTACCGCTTACTCCATCATGATCAGTCGTTACTTCATTAATGCTTAAAGTATAGGGCGATGCAATAATGGTTTGAAAATCCTGCGCATCTTTTGTTCCATTTTTTCCGCCATCGGGCACAATGCCTTTATCCAGTTTAATGGTTACTTTATAATCGCGGTCTTCCACCTTTACACCTGTAATACGAACCGTCATTTTATTTTCAGCACTCAATGTTTGTAACTGGTAATCCGCTTCTTTTTCATCCAGTATCACTTTCATTTTATCTTTTAATTCTTCCGGTTTAATGGCATAATTAAAATACAGGTCAACCTGCGGCACTGCGGAATTTGTGCCTTGTGCAAGCGTCCACATTACATTGGTATTATCCAAATGCAGATCCGCCGTTTTAAAGCTGATTTTATCGGCATCATTCAGCTTATTATACTTTGTATTTTTAAGCAAGATTTTATTTACAGTGGCTGTGTAGGATGTTGCAGGCATCAATGGTTTTGCGGGAGAGAAAACCAATTGATCGGGATGCTCCCAGCGAAAGCGGCCTGCGATGGCAGGTTCAAAAGAAATATAATCAGTACTGCCCCAATTATTTAATAAAGAATCGGCAACGATCGGTTGGCTAAAACGAAAAATAAGATTGCCTAGCGGAGTTACTTCCTCTTTAGCGTTAGTATAACTAAGACTTACAGCATTTCTATTGCAGCTTGTTATTAAAACAAAAAAGGCAAAACTGGTTATGAGATGGCGTAGCATATGGGTTGGTTTAGATAATAAGAAAATTGCTGGGATGCTGGTTGCAAGTTGCTGGTTGCTGGAATGCAAGTTGCTGGTTGCTGGTTGATG
>JBKJNG010000559.1:0-4900 GCA_046596065.1 Phnomibacter sp.
ATGTTGCAACCATTGTAAGGAATTAGACCAACAAAATCGAAATGAATCTGCTTTTTTCTGTTGTTAGTAGACTTCGTATTTGCAATATTTTTCTACTTTTTGTTATTTTATGCTTGCAATAATGTTTACAAATTCTTGAGGCATTACTACAAATGGTAAATGAGAGGTTTCCATTTCAAAAACCTGTTTTACTGTTCCATTAGATTTAATCATTTGTTGTTGCAATTCATATGGAATGGCATTGTCGTTTTTAGTAGAGATATAATATTTAGGAACGTTATTAAATTTAGTACTTAAAACAACTTTATCGTTAAACCCTTTTGTGGGTTCGGCACGGTGATATTTCACCAAAATATCTTTCATATAACCAGGACAATCTGCACAAACCACAGTAGGTATAGCTTCTTTTTTTACACTTACTAAAGAATAATCTTTGTTGAATTCAAATATTTCAATTGGCTTTTCACCGAAATATTTGTTATTAATGGACTGAATACTTTCGCCATTTTCAGGCAAATAAGCAGCAACATAAATTAGCTTTTCAATTTTACCAGGAATATTTTCAGCTACTTGTGAGATGACTTCACCAGCCATTGAATGCCCAACCAAAATTACTTTTCCGCTTTGGGCATTAATAGCATCGGTAACCGTTTTTACATAATTATTCAAGCCAATTCCAACACCATTAACAACATCAGCACCGTGTGCAGGAAGATTTACAACAACTACATTAGCGTTTCTTGCTAAGTCGTTACGAACAAAACCCCAGGCACTTTCATCAGCCCAAGCGCCGTGTACCAGCACATAAGTAGTATAATTATTGCGTTGCTTTTTCAATTCATTTACCACCAATTCTGCAGCAGCGGCACCGCTATTTTGTTGTTGCCCAGTAATCAAGTTGCCATCTTGTACAGCATAAGCCTCAAACATTGAAGCAACAGAAAATTTGCTGTTGGGCATTTTACGTGCTTCATCTTCAATACGAAAAGGTTGAATTTTCATACCTACATAATTGTCAGCATATTGTTCTTCGTTGCTTGCAAAGCCTGTCCATTTTTTGCCTTCAACTAAAAACTTTCCATTGGGTAATTTTGTATCTAATAAAATGCAAGTGCCGTGGCAAATAGCCGCAGTTGGTTTACCAGTCAAATAAAAATCTGTAAAGAATTTTGCAATTTCTGCGTTTTTATACATGGTATACATTGGCCCTTGACCGCCACAAACAAAAATAGCTTTGTAATCTTTTGGATTTACCGAAGACAATTTTAAAGTGTTTTTAGTCAAAGTCATTTTACTTTCATCTTTTTTAAAACCCAAAGAAATATAATCAAAGGCAGCATATTTACTTGCATCTTCGGGATCGCTAAAACCATCAAATTTAATTTCGCCGCCGTTTAAACTTGCAATATCAACGGTATAGCCATTTTCGGAAAAAATCCAATAAGGGTGTGTGAGTTCGGCATACCAAACACCAATTGGCCATTGGGTTTGTTTACTTACACTTGGATTGCTTGCAATCATTAAAATTTTGCCATTGTTGCCTGCATTATGTTGGGCAAAAACGTTTATCGTTATTAAAACGAGACTTATAAAAAATATTACTTTTTTCATCTTCATTATTTTTTTTTCTAGAAGTAAAAATGCAAACTATATCTACCTTTACAAACAGTTTAACCCAAAAGTGCGATACACACTTTTAGGAAAGTATCAATAAAATCAACACTGTCAGACAATGCCCGATTTTAAATACAACGGAAAAATATACTACAATCCTGTTCAATTAGTGATGGAACAAATAGGCGGAGCATGGAAAGCTCCAATCTTGTGGCGACTAAAAGACCATACTATGCGTTATGGTGAATTGCGTAAAGACATTCCGCATATTTCCGATAAAATGCTGACAACGCAATTGAGAGAATTAGAAGAAAATGGATTTGTAAATCGCAAAGTTTATGCGGTTGTACCACCGAAAACAGAATATTCCTTAACAGAACAAGGAATTGAAATTATGGAACTCATAACGACAATTAGAAATTACGGGCTGAAAATGATTGACAAACAAGCGAAGAAAAAATAACGGCATACAATAAAAGTATCCATTGCTGCTAATGCAATTGAGGAAACGTTAATATCGTAGCGCTTATTTTCTTTTGAAAGAACAAGATTTATTTGGTTATAAACTTTTCCCCTTCGCAATTTTTTTTCCTTATTCCAAATTTGATTTCTTTTTTTAAACAACATACTTCAGCATCCATTGTTTGCGCTAACATTGCGGGATTGAATGGTATGCAGATGAAACGAATTTTTATTGTGGTTATTTTTTTTACGGCATTTTGTTTGAGCAGTTTTTCTCAACTGATTTATTATAAGGACAAACTGGCTTCGCCCTACACGATTGCCGATGCAAAAGCCAGCGCCCGCCGGGCCAATATCATCAGCAATGCTGAGGCGTTACAAACCATTCCATTAATCAATAACGATTCCATTACAGAGCGCATTCAATCTGCACTTTGGTCTATATCGCAGTTTTTGGTTAGTACGCCCAAAAGCGATCTCGGCATACAACGCCTTGTAAAAAATTACTGGCAGTTTGATGGAACCACTCAGCGGGCATTGCTTGAAGTGGTATATGCATTATATCCTAAAATATACTACACCGAAATGCTGGATATAATGCAGGGAAGCAGCGATCCAAAAAGTTTTGCCATAGCTGCGGCGTATGTGTTTCGTGCCTATCCTACAACAGCAACAAAAAATTTAATCCGGCAAAAAGCCACAACAGCAAGCTGCAACGAATCGCAGGCGCTCATGATCTACAACCTGCTGAAGTACATTGATGAAGATGTTAAGGATTACAAACTTCCTGCCATGGATAGTTTGTTTGCACATCAGCAGATCCATAAATTTAAAGTGATCTATTCTTTTCAATCTTTTAACCGCGATATACCCGGTATTGCAATCGTTCAAAATCCCGATGGCACATTTGTTCGGGATGACAGCGGACATGTAAAAACCTTTGCGCAGTTGGCACGCTCTGCATCCAATCTTCCCTGGTTTTTAAGTAATGGCAGTACGCCACAGGGTTTGTACAGCATTACCGGGACTGGTTTTTCGAGGAATGTATTTATCGGCCCCACTCCTAACCTGCAAATGGTTATGATGAATGAAGTGAACCCTCCCACTTTCACGCATTATTTTCCGCCTGTTTTTAATGCGCCGCCCGAAAGATTGTACCGCAGTTATTTCCCTGGCAACTGGCAACAATGGGAGGGTATAATGGAAGCTTATGATGCTGGCAAAATCGGTCGCAGCGAAATTATTGCGCATGGCTCCACCATTGATCCTGATTGGTACGTTGGTAAACCTTATTACCCGCTTACACCAACCATGGGCTGCTTATGCGCCAGGGAAATATGGAATAAGAATACGGGCAAAATTCAATACAGCGATCAGTTGGATCTTGTAAACGCTTTTATTGAAACGCCGGGTAAGCAGGGATATTTGTTCGTAATAAATGTGGATGATAAAGAAGTTTCGCTTAACAAAGGAAAACTGGAAGCGCTTGTAAAAGAGTTTGAAGGAGGCATAGAAAAGCCGGGTCCGGTTACAGAACAAACTTCTCAAAAATAAGTGACCATAAGCCAGATGTGTTCATTACCCGTACCCACTTCTGACAAACCGGAGAATTCATGCATTTCGCATCGTTCTTTTAATTGCCGGTTAAGCGCATTAATGCTGCATTCCCTTTTGCAATGAGAATATTTATGGGACGAAAATGATTTTTACTTTCCTGCTTTTGCTTATAGTTAATATAAGTTTTGGCCAGGTAACAAATGTGAAAGTTGGGTTGTGGAGCGACCCCCTCAGTTTGGAGTAATAATATGATTCCTACCTATACCACGGCTGTTATTTAAGCTATAGCATTCAAATTGACATAAACGCCACTTGCAAAACGCTGCGCACAAACGGGCACCTGGTTAACGTTTAGCAAGGAATTTTATTTACTTATCTGGTCCGGACCCGGTTGCGGCTTTTACATTCAGTGGTCCGTTTGTAGTTCCCGCTACGGTTAAGTTTACCAATGCTTCCACCCACGCCACAAGTTATTTATGGAATTTTGGCGACACGGCAAGCGGGTTTAATAATACTTCAACTGCTGTAAATCCAACGTATTTCTATAAAACGTTAGCACCTTACCTAACAAATACGATCGTAAAATTAACCGCCACAGGTCCGGGAGGAGTAAGTGTGGATTCCCGATATATTGGCTTGTCCTTCGTGCCAAAGGTTGTAGAAGTAGGCACTACCATTGATACACCAACAACCTGGGATCAATGCCATATTTGTTCAAATTTAAAACTATAACGGATTGGGAGTTGTATTTACATCTTACAATGATGATAGTTATTTGGGTGACTCCAACGGAGACGGCCCTTCAAAGTCCACTGCAGGTTATTGGGAAGGAATTCAAACTACGGGGCCAATTTGATATCATTTGTCAAACATGTACTATGCAACACATTGACCCTGAAATAGTGAATCATTTTTAAACGGCATTAAAAAAACCTGGTATAATGAAAAGCCAGGTTATAAAATGATTTTTATAGAATTATACTGCGAAAGATGTTCCGCAGCCACAGGTTTTGCTGGCATTGGGATTATTAAAAGTAAATCCGCGGCTGTTCAATCCACCTTCGTAATCCACCTGCATGTTAAACAGGTACATTTCATGCGAGGGATCCATTACACAGGGAATACCTTCAATATCAAAAAGTTCATCACTATCTTTCTTTTCATCGAAATTGAGCACGTATGTCATTCCACTGCATCCGCCTCCTTTAACCCCAATGCGTAAAAATTTTCCGGCGGCACTGCCATTTTCCACCATCAGTCTTTTAAG
>JBKJNG010000571.1:0-3712 GCA_046596065.1 Phnomibacter sp.
GTTAGTTGTGCACCAAGTACGAAAATGATCAGCGAAACTGCTGCCAGCAAAAGCAATACAGTAACCATAGCTGCAAGGCTTCGGGAAAATTTTAATTTGTTTTCGAAAAAATTAGCAACTGGCAAAATAAGCACGGAAAATAAAAAGGCAAATAATAACGGCACTATAAGGTTTTCGCCGACTACGCAAATAAATCCGATAGATATAAATATCACCAGCAGCAATGCAAGCCTGGCGTAAAAAGGAAATTTAATTTCTCGCATACAATAAAATATTTGGAGTTGCTGCAGTAAAGTTTTAGCAGTCAACTTATCTTAAATCCGGCCAGGTTCAAGCCAATGTCAAACTTAACTGAATGTATGCAATTATGACTATTAATGGTAAAAAGCAGGGAAGGGTAGCCAGGAAATTGTAGAAACAAAAAAGGATTTCAGGCGATTAGTTCAATTGACTAAAAAATGCCGGTAACATGGTGCGTTAGTAAGTATTGATGCGCTGGCATACCCGCATAAAAAAACATGAACAAAGGAATACCCCTATTACAGTGTTCATGTCTTTCTATAAAATTAATCTTCCTGATCGTGGCCTTCCAGCTTGACAAGTTTGTTGTAAATGCCAAGTAAAAGAAAAGGAGCAGCCCATTGGCCGACAAATAAACTGTTGTGTTTATTGCCCATTATTTTTAATGTTAAGGCCGCAGCCATAGAACCTATTGCCGCCCATAAAAAAATATCGGAGGGCAGTTTAGCAGTTTGCTCTTCGATCGCTTCTGCAACGGGACCTTCATCGTGTTCGGGATTGTAGTTACCCATAATTACTGTGTTTTTTATTGGTTAAAAAATGATTGCAAAATTGTATCCGGCACATTGTGCCAATGAGTTAGCAATGCCTATAAATTGTTCCAACGGGTTATTCCCCTCATCAGGTACTGCTGTTATGGTTTAAGCGGCTGGTCTGCTTCATTCGATAAATCAGCATCAACCTTTTTTCCTTTCTGCGATTCTTTCGTCAGATCTTCGTCTGATTTAGCTGGTTCTTCGCCTGGTGCTTTGTCAACGCCTTCCGGGCCATCTTCATACTTGTCGTACTGCTTACTCCGGTTCTGATCATTAACTGTTTCCATAGTTGTTTTTCTGCTGAAGTGTAAAAAATTATACCATGTTCAGTTTAGAATCCCCGATAGTTTGGAACGGGTAGTATGTAAACACGGATGGGATTGGCAAAAGGCAATAAAGATGGCAAACTGTGCAGCGCACCGGGAATTGCTCCGGGTCATTTATAATGCAGTAGCCATTCTTCAAACTAATAAATACCAATTGAGTGCTGCTTGTATTTGCCAATTGCTAACTACTAATTACCAACTGAATCTATATCCATTTCATACCTCACATTTCCATATTTTCACAGCCGTGTTTTATTTAAACCAACTTAAATTATAAGCTATGCCATCTTTCGACATTGTTTCCAAAGTAGATATTCAAACACTCGATAATGCCATTAACGTGGCCAGTAAAGAAATTACAAACAGGTTCGACTTTAAGGGCAGTCACGTAGTGATTGACCTCGACAAAAAAAGCTTTGTTTTAAAACTGGAAGCCGACAGTGATATGAAGATGACGCAGGTTACCGACGTGCTGATCAGCCGAACCATTAAGCAGGGTTTGGATGCACAGATTTACGACTTTACCAAAGAAGGTTACCAAAGTGGAAAATTTTGGAAAAAAGAAGTAACCGTTCGCAATGGTTTAAAGCAAGAAGACGCGAAAAAAATAGTGAAGATGATTAAGGATAAAGCCCTTAAAGTACAGGCTGCTATAATGGATGATATTATTCGGGTTACCGGTAAAAAAATCGATGACCTGCAGGAAGTGATCGCCGCCTGCAACACCAGCAACCTGGGCATTCCATTGCAATTCGTGAACATGAAAAGCTAATTCTTCCTCGCCCTCGTTCCCTCTCCCCCCAAAAGGTGGAGAGGGATGCCCCTGTGTTATTTTGCTTCCTTTTTTTAATCCTTTCTGTTCCTTTCAGCTGCTGATCCCTGTTCCATTTTTCTCACAAAAAGCAACGGGCTATTTGTTTAAACAATAATTTCAGGTCTTGCTTTCCTAATATTTATTTCTGCCACAATAAAATAACGTTTTCATGTCAGACATGTCCTACGATGCCATTGTAATTGGTTCCGGAATCAGCGGTGGCTGGGCCGCTAAAGAGCTTACCGAAAAAGGCTTAAAAGTGTTGATGCTCGAAAGGGGCAGAAACTTCGATCATGTAAAAGATTACCAGTCGGCGGGAAAAGATCCATGGCAGTTCGAACACCGCGGCCGCACTACGGTCGATCAGCAGGCAAAACGACCAGTTATCAGCCGCAGTTGGGGTAAAGCAGAGCCGGTTATGGATTACTGGACCAACGAGGAAGATTGTCCTTACACCGAAACAAAACCATTTAACTGGTGGCGCAGTTACCAGCTCGGTGGCCGCTCTATTTTATGGGGCCGCCAAAGCTACCGCTGGAGCGACCTTGATTTTGAAGGCAATGCAAAAGATGGCTGGGCTATCGACTGGCCCATCCGCTACAAAGACCTTGCGCCCTGGTACGATCATGTGGAGAAATTTGCGGGCATCAGTGGCTCCATGGAAGGCTTACCGCAATTGCCCGATGGTCATTTTTTACCCCCTATGGAAATGAACATTGTGGAGCGGGATGTGGCTGCAAGAATTAAATCGCATTACAATAACAGCCGCCACATGATCATTGGTCGGGTGGCTAATTTAACGCAGGCAATTCCCGGCCGTACCCAATGCCAGTTTCGCAACCGCTGCTGGGAAGGCTGTCCTTTCGGGGGTTATTTCAGCACGCAATCTTCTACATTACCCGCAGCCGTAGCAACCGGTAATTTAACCGTTAGGCCATGGTCAATCGTAACAAAAATTCTTTATAACAAAGACACCAAAAAAGCAACCGGTGTTGAAGTGCTGGATGCAGAAAACAATAAGACCTACGAGTACAAATCGAAAATTGTTTTTGTAAATGCGTCCGCATTAAATTCTGCCTGGGTGCTTATGAATTCCGCTACCGATATATGGCCCGGTGGGCTTGGCAGCAGTTCCGGCGAATTGGGTCATAACATTATGGATCACCATTACAACGTTGGTGCTTCCGGTATTATGGAAGGGTACGAAGACAAATATTATTACGGCCGCAGAGCGAACGGCATTTACATTCCACGCTTTGCCAATTTTGCCGGCGACAAACGAAATTACCTGCGTGGCTTTGGTTACCAGGGAAGTGCCAACCGGCAAAACTGGGCCAGGGATGTGGCTGAATTAAGCATAGGCGGCGAGTACAAAGATGCGCTTACCGAGCCTGGCCAGTGGAGTTTTGGCGTTACCGGTTTTGGCGAAGTATTGCCTTACCACGATAACAAAATGACCCTCGATCCCGTGAAAAAAGATAAATGGGGTTTACCGGTAATAAACATGGATGCCGAATTAAAAGAAAACGAAAAAGCCATGCGTAAAGACATCGTAACCGAAGCCGTTGCCATGTTTGAAGCCGCTGGTGTAAAGAACATCAATTCATGGGACCGTGGCCATAATATGGGCGATGGCATACACGAAATGGGCACGGCACGCATAGGCCGCGATGCAAAAACTTCCGTGCTGAACGAGCACAACCAGGTTTGGAATGCGCTGAATGTATTTGTAACCG
>JBKJNG010000187.1:0-6239 GCA_046596065.1 Phnomibacter sp.
ACCCCAATTGCATTGTCCTCGATCAGCCAACCAATCACCTTGATCTTGAAAGTATACAGAGTTTTAACGAACAATGTATGGATTATAAAGGAGTGGTGCTGTTAACCAGTCATGACCATACTTTTATGGAAACAGTTGCCAACCGCATTATTGAGTTAACTCCTAAAGGAATTATTGATCGCCTGATGACTTTTGACGAATACATTGTTGATGAAAGGGTAAAAGTTATGCGGGAAGAAATGTACAAATAGATCTCTGATGTCGGATGTATGATCTTTGATTTGCTCAAATCGGGCTTTCAGTATTATTTCAAAGAAATGCCATAGCAATCAAAACCAAAAACTCCGGCAGATATCACACCCGAGGTTTTTGGTTTCTGCCAGGAATCTAATGTAAATCCAGCTGAATAAAAAGCCTTTAGCTGTTCGATCCTACCATACCATAGCCAACTTTCCATCGTTCTGTATATTGCATGCTAACTGCAACCATTATTTGACCAGAACTGCTGTAATATTATTGGCACTTTGCTTTGCGTTGCTTGCTGGCCAGGCGCAAAAATTAAGCAATCTGCGGCAGCGAAAAATTCCTGTTATATCCGGCGCTATCCGTATTGACAGCCTGAGTATTGTTCCCGGCAGTTTTGATGTGCAGGGATTTACAAAAGACAATTACCTTTTTGATGCTATTGAAAGCAAACTTTCTTGGTTAAGTGTTCCTAAAACAGATAGTGTAGTAGTCAGTTACCGCGTTTTTCCATACAGGCTGAATAGCCAGGCATACCGTTACCGTTACGATAGCATTGCGAATTATTTTAAAGCAGCTCAATCATCTGCCTTCGCAAGAAAGAAAACAGAACCAGGCCGGTTCATTGATTTTGGAACCATGAACTACAGCGGCAGCTTTGGCCGCAGCTTAAGTTTTGGGAATGCCCAGGATGCGGTAGTAAATTCTTTATTTAACCTTCAGATAAATGGCGTTTTGGGCGATAGTATTGAAATAGCCGCAGCCATTACAGATAATAATATTCCGATTCAACCCGATGGCACAACCCAGCAACTAAACGAATTTGACCGGGTTTGGCTTCAATTTAAACGCAGACCATGGGAGTTGAATATTGGTGATATTGATGTTCGCCAGCAGCCAACTTACTTCTTAAGTTTTTATAAACGTCAACAGGGATTATCGTTTCAAACTCAAACCAAAATTGCTAAAAACATAACCAATAGCGTTATGGCCAGCGGCGCCATTGCCAAAGGAAAATTTACCCGTAATATCTTCCAGGGACTGGAAGGAAACCAGGGCCCTTATCGCCTGAAAGGCGCCAACAACGAATTGTATTTTGTGGTGTTGGCTGGAACCGAGCGTGTATTTATTGATGGCATACAAATGCAAAGGGGTGAAGACCAGGATTACGTAATTGATTACAATTCTGCAGAAATATCTTTTACACCAAAACAACTGATCAACAAAGACCGGCGCATACAGATTGAATTTGAATATGCCGACCGGAATTATCTTAACTCATTGTTTTATTTAAACGACCAGGTAACCTTCTCCAACAAACTGAAACTCAACCTGGCCTGGTATGCTAATAACGATGCAAAAAATTCATCGCTCAACCAGACATTGGATAATAGTCAGAAGCAATTTTTAAGCGACATTGGAGATAGTATACAAAATGCATTTTACCCGGTAGCAACCCGCGACACCTTTTCAGTCTCCAAAATTTTATATATAAATACCGATACTCTGGTAAGTGGTCAGTCTTATACTATCTATCGTTACAAAAGCAGCTACGATACTGCCATGTATAATCTTTCTTTTACCGATGTTGGTGCGGGCCGGGGTAATTACATACCGTCTTTTAATGCAGCAAATGGTAAAGTTTTTGAATGGACCGCACCCGTAAACGGTTTGCCCCAAGGTAATTATGAGCCGGTTGCCATATTGGTTACGCCTAAAAAACAACGTATGGTAACGGTTGGACTTGCTTATCAGTTGTCCGAAAAAACGACTATTACCGCCGAAGCGGGTTTCAGCAAAAATGATATTAATACTTTCTCATCAAAAGATAAAAGTAATGATGATGGCCATGGATATAAACTAACACTGGTTGATAGCAGGCCGGTATTATTGGCAAGAAAAAAATTACAACTTCAATCCGCTGCAGGCTATGAATATGTTAGTGAGCGTTTCAAACCATTGGAGCGCCTGAGAAGCGTTGAATTTTTACGGGATTGGGGATTACCGTACGAAACCGGAGCTGCCGCCGAACAGTTACCAACGGCCTCTTTTAAACTTGGAGATGATAAGAGTAATAGCTTTGAATACCTGTACGCCGGTTATTTAAGAAGCGATGGATATAATGGGAACCGGCACCAAATACAGCATTTTGCTAACTGGAAAGGATGGCAACTGCACAATGTTTTTAACTATACGGGTATTGGCGCCGGCAGTTTCCACGGAAGTTTTCTACGACCTTCTGTAGAGTTGAATAAAATTTTCCCCAAACTGAACAATTACCAATTTGGGGCATCGTATTCTTTAGAGCATAATGAACTGAAATACAACTTAACAGACACTATACTGCCCTCCGCATTTTCTTTTCAGAGCTGGAATGCTTTCATAAAAAGCAGGCAGGACAAGGGTAATCGCTGGTCGCTTTCCTGGTTTTCACGGGAGAATAAATACCCGGTTAAAACGGCTTTTGTGCCCCTGGATGTTAACCACACTTTTACCGGCACTGTAGAATTGTTGCAGAATGCGCACCATAAGTTTATTATGAGCGCCGGTTATCGCATTTTGAATGTAAAGAATAAAACGCTGACCAACCAGCAATCGGAGAATAGTTTGCTTTCCAGGTCCGAATACCTGGTAAATGTTTTTAAGGGTGCTATTACCGGGAATCTGTTGTACGAGATTGGGGCAGGGCAGGAGCAGCGCCGCGATTTTACATATGTTGAAGTTCCTGCTGGCCGTGGAGAATATACCTGGATAGATTATAACACTGATGGCATGCCGCAATTGAACGAATTTGAGATTGCACAGTTTACAGACCAGGCAAAGTACATCAGGATCTTTACTCCAACCAACCAGTATGTAAAAGCCAGCTATAATACTTTCAATTATTCGGTGCTGATAGCTCCCCGCCAAATATGGCGAACAAGCACAGTGACTGTAAAAAAATTGCTTGCAAAATTCAACCTCCAATCGAGTTTGCAAACAAATCGTAAGCAAATAAGCGATGGCAATTTTCACTTTAACCCATTTGAAGGTGCTGTTTCAGATACCAGTCTTATTGCTTTGAATGTTAACCTGGCCAATACTATTTCATTTAACCGTTTTAGTACCAATTGGGGGGCCGATCTTACCAATATCCGCAACACCGGCAAGTCCATTTTAACCTACGGGTTTGAAACTAGAACATTAAATGAGTATGCTTTAAAATTCAGGAAGAATTTTGGCAGGGTACTTACATCGGAAATCGGCGGTAGAAAGGGCAGGAATGAACTGGTTACACCCAATCCTAAATTCGATAACCGCAATTATTCAATAGATTATTATAGTCTTGAACCCAAAATTATTTTTACTAAAGGAGCATTGTTCCGTACATCCGCAAGCTATAAATACGATAATAAAAAAGGAAATTCTACTGCAGGCATACAAACCTGTTTTATTAATAGCTTAAACCTCGAAGCCAAGTACAATGTGTTGCAAAGCAGCGTACTTAATGGCAAACTCACCTATAGCCAGATTGATTTTACAGGCGCAACCAATACTACCATTTCCTATATTTTGCTGGATGCTTTGCAACCGGGTAAGAATATCTTATGGAGCCTGGATTTTACAAAGCGGCTTGCTAACTCTTTAGAGATAAGTTTTCAATACGAAGGAAGAAAAGCTGGCGAAACAAATACCGTTCATATTGGCCGGGCTTCCCTTAGGGCAATCCTATAAATGGGAACAGGGCATTATTAACCCCGTTTATATTGATAATCATGATATTAAATTCGTGCCATAGATTTAATATTTGGTCCGGTTTAAGAAATGCTTTTTACGAGGATTTATTGTGGCATAAAAAAACAGTCACTAACAAAAGTGACTGTTTTTTTACTTGCTGTTATTACAGCGTAGTTATGTTTTATTTTAGATTAACCAAATAAGCCACCTTTTTTCAAGGTTCTTATACCTTCACCGATTTTAAATCCGTTGTGATATACTTCAATTTTGTAATCACCAACTTGGTAAGGAGTATCCTGTTTCCAGTCGAAACTAACCGGTATTTTGCGGGTATTTTCATACTGAACATTTACTTTACTTGTAAAGAATTTTTCACCTTCTTCACGGCTTGTAAAGGTTCCGCTGCCATTACCGGCTATTGAAATTGGCTTGCCATCAGGACCAGTTATAGATACATACAATTCTTTTTCACCTGCAGGTGCTAACCTGTTCTGATCAAGATCGAAAGCAATACGCAGCCTGTCAACTTTCTTGGCATTGGTAGTTTCTTTTTCTTTACCACCGTTCTTATCGTTTAGAGGAGTAATGCTGATTCCGGAAACGTGTAAAGTGCTTGCGATATTCCTGGTTTCTTCCAAAGCGCTGTTAATGGAATCTTTCTGAGCTGTTGTTAATGAAAGATTTTGCTCAACTTGTTGTTTTTCAACGGTTATTCTTTCATTAGTTGTTGTAAGTTCCTTGTTTTCACCTGTAAGTTTATCAACTTCCGCTGCCAGCGTTTCTACTTTGCCATTTAATTCGTTGATCATTTTGCGGGCTCTTGACAAGTCGGCAGAAGTGGCATTTTTGTTGGCAAGAATCTTACGAATCTCGTTTTTCATCTTTGTTACTTCGCTATTGCGCCCTTCAACGCTGTCTGCAAGATTTTGATTTTCACCCATTAAAGAGTCTAAACGGGAGAGAGATGAGTTGTACAGGTCGCGTACTTCGTCTCTTTCGCTTGTAATCATAGTGTTTTGACTGCTAAGCGTGCTTACTTTCTCGCTGGTTTTGTTTTTGTCGTAAATAATGTAACCCCAGGTTCCCAAAAGGGCAGCCACGAGAATACCATAAATAAGCGTCCTGTTATCTTTTCTACTTTCGGTTTGTTCAGATTCTGTAATCATAATGTAGTTTTTTATGTGATAAATACGTACAGTTCTATGCTACTAACACCATGCCACCACGTTATACCCACTGTTAAAAACTTTCCAAAACTGGCGGCTCAAACTTCTCTTTTTTTGCACATATGTCGGCCGAAAAAATTTTGATGGACTGGAAAAAGGGAATCTTCAAACCGCTTTACTGGTTGGAAGGGGAAGAACCCTTTTATATTGATACTATCATTAACTATGCTGAAAAACACATTCTTACCGAAGCTGAATCTGGTTTCAACCTTTCTGTTTTTTATGGCCGTGATGCTGATTGGGCTAATGTTATAAATGCCTGCAGGCGCTATCCCATGTTTGCCGACAAACAGTTGGTGCTAATAAAAGAAGCCCAGCATATGAAAGATATCGATAAACTGGAAGGATATTTTGAAAATCCTTTGAACAGTACCATATTAATTATCGGTTATAAAGATAAGAAAGTCGATGGCCGCAGCAAGATGTCTAAAACCATCAAGCAAAAAGGCGAACTGTTTAGTACCAGGAAATTATACGATAACGAGCTGCCAGCATGGGTAAACGGTTTGGTACAGAGTAAAGGTTTCCAGATAAACAGCAAGGCCGTTCAGTTAATGGTAGATCATATTGGTAATGATTTAAGCCGAATAAGTAACGAGATAGAGAAAGTAACCATCAACCTCGCCGGCCGTAAGCAGATTACAGAAGATGATATTGAAGAATATGTAGGCATCAGCAAAGAATACAATGCTTTTGAACTGCAGCATGCACTTACACACCGAAACCTTACCAAATGCCTGCAAATCATTCAATATTTTGAGAGTAACCCTAAAGCATTGCCTATTCAATTGTTATTGCCCACTTTGTATTCTTTCTTTAGCAAAGCATACCTTGTTTTTGGAGCAGGCACAAATAACGAAAACCAGTTGGCTGAATACCTTGGCTACAAAAGTGCTTATGGTAATTATGTAAAAGACATTATTAGTTGTGCACGAAGCTTTAGGCAAAGCGGCGTAGAGCAGGCAATTTTATTGCTGCACGAGTATAACTTAAAGAGCATTGGCATACATAATGGTAATGCTTCTAATGCAGGACTGTTAAAAGAAATGGTAG
>JBKJNG010000282.1:0-4062 GCA_046596065.1 Phnomibacter sp.
TTCTCCCTAAACATTTTCATACCATCCCTATATGATAAAAAAGAAAATCCCTTTTTCTTATTCTGTATAGAAATTTCATAAAGCATTTTCCAGTGCCGGATAATTTCTTTCCAGGCAAAGAAGAGGGAATGTTTTGGGTCATACATGTGAGTTGGTTCGCTGCCTGCGCCATTCAGTTCAATGATAATCCAATTCTTATCAGCAACCAGTTCTTCAAAACTGTTGAAACGAATATCAAGGCGGCCATAATAAAAATCTTTAACCGACTTACACACATTGTCAATCAATGCTTCTAACTGCGTATTGTTTTTATAAGTGCTGTCAAGAAATAATGAACCCCGTACATGGTTTCCATAAGGTACTAAAACCTCTTCTTCATTTTTACGTGGGACAGCGTGCATTCTTTCACCTAAGGTTTTTCTTAAAACAGGCAGTTGTAAAATATATCGTGGAGTTTGGTTTAGCAATTGTTCTATTGTGCTTACTCCATCGCCTGTAACAGAAAGAAATTCCTTCTCCACTATTCCTGTAATCTTTCCATATTCTTCGTCGGGATAGCGTACATAAAATATACCCATCTCTTTGGGAAACGGAATAAAGGGCTGTATGATATAATCAACGTTAAACCGGGAAGCAGCTGATAGTAATTCATAATCATTAATCACTTTTACAACGGCCTTTCCCTGCATTCCAATATCAGGCTTTATAATAAGCGGATAGTTTAATTTATGTTCCCTGATACTCTCAATAATGATTTCAGGACTAGTATCAAAGGAAAAGAACAGCGTTAAGGGATTGTATTTTTCTGGGAGAAGGGCATCAATTTCTTTCTTTGATTCCATTAGGAATCCCGCATTTTTTATAGTGGGGTTGGATGCGCCAAAAAAGAAGAATGACCTGGCTTTTAAACTATACCAGAACCACACCGGGTAAATAGGAATGTACACTACTGCGAAGGGCCAATACTCCCAATTAAGTAACCTAATGAAAAATGGAATTGATTTAATTTTTTTGAACAATTTCATTAACGGAAATTATTGGTGAACTAATTTGTTGAACGGTCAGTAAATTATAGTTAAGTAATGATTCGATATCCTGTATAAAATCTTTGTGGTAAAAATTAGCTTTTTCGTTTTGGATACGCAAGGAAGTTATACTTGTGGTAGATATTTTATTGTCCCTCGAAATACGTAAGCCAACTTTTTGTTTTCAGCTTGTGTGTTGCTATGAAAGTTTACAATATTTTGTTGGTTGATATAATCTTGAGAAGCTATCCAATTGTTGAACCATCCATGCCGTTCATTTATCATTTCCTGATCATACAATGTTACGTACGACCAGATATGTGCTTGCCGGGGATTGTAATTTTTAGTCATTAATTTTTTACTATACCATTTTATTTCTCCTAACTGCTGTTCTTCCCAAAGTATAATAGTAAAATTTTTAATACCTGAAAAGTCATATTGCTGCATAGCTTCAAAAGGGGATATTTCCTGAAATAATTCTGGCAAAACAAGCCACCTGCTTTTTCGGTATGGAGGAACGGCTATATGCTTTTCAAATGCCCCGTTTAGCAGTACTCCCGCATCTCCTTTTTTATTAGTTATAAGCCAGCTACCACCTGTTTTTGCGTCTTTTGGAAAGGCAAGTTTTCTTCCATTCAGCATATAAAATTTCGGATAATGCGCAATGCCGCGGCTGCTAGGCTCATCCCTGTTTGAAGTAAGAATGGCGATATTTTTAAGTGGGATAAATGAAACTGTACACATATTTGAAGCTGAAGTTGCCTTATATAATTGCAATTCAAGAGTTCAGACGAAAATTTATCAGTGTCCTTACATTGCCAACAGTAAAATATTAAAGAGAATAAAATATTGAGATACTTAATAGCCACATACCACCCTGGCCTACATCCCTGCCTGTAGTTTTAATATTGATTTCTTCCCCTACACCGGCAGCAAAAAGCAGGTTCCATTTTTTATTTTTAAATTTTAACCAATAGCCCAATTCTGCACTTGGTTGCAACACAATTGTAGTAGTAGTACCAGATGTTTGTTGTGGCGTGCCAATTTTATTTTGCCATTTAATTTTCGTATTAAATAAATCTGTTCTTGCGCCAACAAAAAAGGAATTTTTGGTAGGACGAAATAGATAGCGGTAGCCGATAGAGCCGCCAAAACCAATTCCCTTTTCATCATCATTCAACCCACTCCAATTATGCCTGTCGGCAATATTAATGGATGCCCGGATATTGATAATATGTTTTGGAGTGACTAAATAATTAGCTACAGGTCCAATTAACCATCCCGCCGGGTACCATTGTACTTCAGCGCCTAATTGAATTTTAGCATGTATTCCGGGATTGTCTTGCTTTTGTGCATTTACACTAACATGTAAGCAAATAGAAAACAGTAAGAAGCCCAGTATAAATCTTCGAAGGTAAAATGGCATAAACAAAAGTGTATTTGAATCTTACAATAGGTAAAGATAAGTTAAAGACTAATTTTCTGTAAGTTCCTGGTACTTCATGCGTCTAAACCTGAAACCAGGAAATGAAAAAATTTATATTGCTTTTTACGGTATCACTCTTGATATTTTCTATTGCTTTTTCACAGACCAATAAAAAACTAGTTGTTATGGTTACCAGGGCTAGTTGGTGTCCCACCTGCAGAGCCAATGAAGGCAAAATAAACAATGAATTGATTCCCGCCTATTTGTCTTCAAATGATGTTTTGGTAGTTATTAATGATGTAACGAATAAGAGAACAAAAAATGAAGCAAAGCCATTGCTGCAAACAGCAGGCGTATATGAACAGGCACAGAAAGAACAGGATACAGGAGTCATTACGCTCATTAATCCACTGACCGGCAAAGCAATCAACCGTGTTTATGTTTCCTATTCATTAGATGAAATAAAAAATGCAATAGAGCAGGCCTTGCCCAAAGGTTAATACAGTGCATGTGAAATAAGAAGTGTAATATGGATAAACATTTCCTATCTGATCTAATGCAGGGTTGAATGCTTTACTAATAAAAAAGAAAATGTCACAACCTCAAATTATAACAACCAGTATTATCACATGCCCGGTATGCCAGCATCAGAAACTGGAAGAAATGCCAACAGATGCCTGTCAATATTTTTATCAATGTGAAAATTGTAGAAATGTTATCAAACCAAAAGAGGGTGAATGTTGTGTGTATTGTTCTTTTGGTACCGTAAAATGCCCGCCGATGCAGATAAATAAGGAGTGTTGTTGATTGTATCAGCTACGCTCGCAGTAAGGTTTATCTTTTCTCTTCAGCTTAAATAGTAAAAAAAAGCCGGTTAAACTATTTAAAGTGAAAAAAATAAGCGTTACTATAATTATATTATACCTGGCAAGCACCCCCTTCCGTATAAACGAAGTTGAAAAGGTTATTAATGCGCCAAACATACAGGTGCTTGATGTAAGAACAACGGCAGAATATAGTTCGGGCCATAAGAAAAAAAACTTTACAGGCCGATTGGTACAACCAACAACAATTTAAAGACCGTACCCAACATCTTGATAAATCAAACCCTTTTTTGTAACATAAAAGATAGCGCTGGCAGCTGATAAAACAAATGGCTTAGTCATATGCAGTGGTAGAATTTCCCGGGTGGAAATAGATACAACCCTTTTACGCTAACAGCAAAAGAAACTACAGTATGATGTTTACGAAAAGCTTCAAACATTGGTTGAAGAGTTTTTTTTGTTCCAACCATATGCAGGCAGTGAACATTCAAGTTCCTTACCTTCACCTAACAGACCATGAACGTTATACCAACATTGGTCTTATTGGTGTATTGTTAAGTGCATAAAAAGCTTTTCCCGGCAAAAACTTTGTGGTTGGTGGATGCGATTATCCCTTTCTTGACTCCTGCTAACATGAATATTTTTATCAGCAATATTGTCAACAAAATACAACCAGTTGCCTTTTATAATGCAACAGTTCACCTGTACGAACCACTGTTATCTTTTTATGCGGCAACAAATGAAAATGGTATAAAAAAATTTTGTAGTTGGAAAATATTCGCTCCAA
>JBKJNG010000338.1:0-2631 GCA_046596065.1 Phnomibacter sp.
TGAGGGTCTTCAATGACACAGCAAGATATGTTGATCAGGGTGGTGGAAAAAGAAAAGGTGCATTTGCTATCTATCTTGAACCATGGCATGCCGATGTTTTTGAGTTTCTCGACCTGCGTAAAAATCATGGTAAGGAAGAAATGCGTGCCAGGGATCTTTTCTATGCATTGTGGATCAGCGACCTGTTTATGAAACGTGTTGAAGAGAATAGCGAATGGAGTTTATTCTGTCCTAACACAGCGCCAGGCCTTAGCGAATGCTGGGGTGAAGAATTTGAAAAATTATATACCCGGTACGAATCCGAAGGCAAGGCAAGAAAAACCATTAAAGCACAGGAACTTTGGTTTGCCATTTTACAATCGCAGATTGAAACCGGTACGCCTTACATGTTGTATAAAGATGCCTGCAATGGTAAAAGCAACCAGCAAAATTTAGGTACTATCAAAAGCAGCAACCTGTGTACCGAGATTATGGAATATACCAGCCCTGATGAAGTAGCTGTATGTAACCTTGCATCCCTTGCCTTACCACGTTATGTTATCAACGGAAAGTTTGATCATCAGAAATTATACGAGGTAACTTATGAAGTTGCCAAGAACCTGAACAAAGTAATTGACCATAATTATTACCCAATTCCTGAAGCAAGAAACAGCAATACAAAACACCGACCGATTGGCCTTGGTGTACAAGGTTTGGCCGATACATTTATACTGCTCAGGCTTCCTTTTGAAAGTGAACTGGCCAAGATGCTGAATAAGAATATTTTCGAAACCATCTACTTCGCAGCCATGACTGCGAGTAAAGATCTTGCCAAAAAAGACGGCGCCTACGAAACCTACGAAGGTTCACCGGTATCGAAAGGCATTTTCCAGTTCGATATGTGGGGAGTAACACCAACCGACCGTTGGGATTGGGCTTCTCTGAAAGAAGAAGTAAAAAAATATGGTGTAAGAAACTCACTGTTGCTGGCGCCAATGCCAACGGCTTCTACTTCGCAGATTTTAGGTAACAACGAATGCTTTGAACCTTATACTTCCAACATTTATTCAAGAAGGGTTTTGAGTGGTGAGTTTGTGATTGTAAACAAGCATTTACTGAAAGATTTGGTGAACCTTGGGTTGTGGAATAATGCCATGAAAAACAAGATAATCGGTTCAAACGGATCAATCCAGAACATTGACGAAATACCTGCTGAAATTAAGGAGCTGTACAAAACAGTTTGGGAAATAAAACAGCGTAATATTATTGATATGGCTGCAGATCGCGGCGCTTATATCTGCCAGTCGCAATCACTCAACTTATTTGTTGATAATGCAACTACCTCCAAGCTTACATCCATGCATTTTTATGCCTGGAAAAAAGGTTTGAAAACAGGGATGTATTACCTGCGTACACAGGCTGCAGCACAGGCAGTTCAGTTTACAGTTGAAAAACAGGGAAGCAAAGAGGTTGAACCTGTAATACCAACTTTAAACAGCAACACTCAGGCCCAACAATCTAGTGATGTTGAACCAACTTTTAATGAAGGTGCTGTTTGCACCATGCAGGATGGTTGTGTAAGTTGTGGATCATAATAAAATACTTTTACCATAAATAAGCCCCGGGTCAGTAACGACATGGGGCTTATTCATTTTGGAAATATTAAAACGTTCCGGCCATATTAATTCACCACAATTTTCTTCGTTTCTCTTAAACCTTCGTAGTTGAATTGCAAAGTGTAAATACCGGGCGCAAGATCACATACATGCACATGCCCGTTGTTAAGCCCGGGAAATGCTGAAAGCTTTGTAGATAGTTCACGCCTGCCATTGGCATTAAACACATTAACAATCACGGAACCGGCTTTCTCAGCATTAAATTGCACCATTAACTGCCCGGGCTTTTTTATTGGATTTGGCCCAAGCTGCACTACAAGCACTCCTCCAGCGAAAGCGGTTTTAAATAATTTAATGGGCGAATACCCTTCTTTGCCATCTTTATCGATTGTCACTAATTCGTAATACACATACCGATGTTGGTTTGACACTTTATTATCGGTGTAGTTATAAACTTGTTCTGTATTTGAATTTCCTTTTGCCATTACTTTAATAATCTCAGTAAATTGTTTACCATCGGTACTGCTTCTAACTGAAAAATAATTTACATTTTGCTCGGTAAGTGTACGCCAGGTAAGCACGGGTAATTTTTTAGCCGAAGGCACTACTAAAAATTCTTTGAGCGTAACAGGCAAAGGGGCAGATGCAGTAAAAGTGCCCACCATTCCTATACCGGTAGAAGTACCATGATTTACGCAGTAATAATGATAGGTTCCTGCTTTAGTGACCGTATAATTATAAGTGCGTGTACCTGTTATTGCCTCTCCGCTATTTATTTCCATCGCCCCAACTGGAATTACGGCACCGCTTGAAATGGCATTGTGAAAACCAGTACTAAACTTAAAACTGACAACATCTCCAATTATTACATTGGTATTGCTGGGGGCAAACTGATTGCTTGTTACCAGTATTTCAACAAAGGCTGCCTTTGTTGTATTAGATAGTAGAAGGCATACTAGCAGTAGTGGAGTAAAAAATCTCTTCATAAACTTCTTTTTTGGGTGTTTTTGTTGGTATTGTTATCGTAAAAAATTTG
>JBKJNG010000507.1:0-6308 GCA_046596065.1 Phnomibacter sp.
TCACAGCTTTTAAAATAAAGAAAAATTAAGTGGCATCAAATGGCGGAATTACACCAATCGGAAGTAATATTCAACAACGATAATTTTCATGCATTATGCGATGTATTGGCTGCCAAAGAAAGTATTTTTTACACCATAAAAAAAACCCACGGTTACCCGCCTTTGTGGAGTCGTCAACCATCTTTCGAAACGCTGATACATGTTATTTTAGAACAACAGGTTTCGCTTGCATCAGCTTTAGCTGCCTATAATAAATTAAAAGAAAAATTAACTGCAATAACACCGGAGTATTTACTTACGCTAACTGATGAAGAATTAAAAGCCTGTTACTTCAGCAGGCAAAAAATCAGCTACGCAAAACATCTTGCTGCAACAATTGTTTCGGGCAATCTGATTATTGAAAATTTACCATATTTAAGTAAAGAAAAAGTTGCGCAGCAACTGCAACAGGTAAAGGGTATTGGCCACTGGACAAGTGATGTTTATTTGATGATGGCCTTACACCGGAGCGATTGTTTTCCCATTGGTGATATTGCTTTGGTAAATAGCATGAAGCATGAACTGCAACTGGATATGCATACCGCGAAGGAACGCCTGCTATTAATAGCAGAAACCTGGCGGCCCTACAGAACGATAGCTGCGTATTTGTTGTGGCATGCTTACCTGCAAAAAAAAGCAGTTGGTGAATAATCGGTAGTACTGGCATTTGATGTATTACCAAAATCTATCGACTAACTACCAACTACTAATTACACCATCCCCTATTACAGGTCATCGTATTCATAAATATGATCCAACTCACTACCAGGTTCCATAGTAACAATGGGTTTTAAAATGCCATTTGCCAGGCCATATACCCAGCCATGCAAAGTCGGGCGCTGCTCTTGCTTCCATGCACGCTGCACAATGGATGTTTTTGCCAGGTGCATAATTTGTTCCTGCACATTAAGCTCACATAATTTATCTGCACGCTGGTCTTCGTTTTCTATAATATCAAGCTTATCAGCATGCAGCCGGTAAACATCTTTTATATTTCGCAGCCACATATTTAAAACGGCCTTGAAATCATGATTTGTCATCGCAGCTTTTATACCACCGCAACCATAATGACCGCATACAATTACATGCTTCACTTTTAAATGGACGACCGCATAATCGAGTACGCTTAAAAGGTTTACATCGGTATGCACTACCATGTTGGCAATGTTGCGGTGCACGAATATTTCGCCGGGTTCGGTTCCGGTAATTTCATTTGCGGGCACCCGGCTATCGCTGCAACCAATCCATAAAAACTCGGGCGATTGAATACCCGACAGCCGCTTGAAATACTCGGGATCGTTCTGTACTTTTTCGCGGGCCCATGCTTTATTTTCCAGTAATAATTTTTCGAAAGGCTTCATAATATTTCTTTGATTTTTGATAATGCCATCCTGTTAAATATTTAATAACTACTGATGTTCTAATTTGTAGTTTCTCATTAATAACTTTTTGATTTAATTCTTATGCAATTTCATTTTACAATTTCATGTGAATATAGCACGGAGGCACCCTTCTCCACTTGGGGAGAAGGGATGGGGAGGAGGTTTTACACTATCGCATTCTTCGATACATCATTAAAATAACTTTTACTGCTTGTCGAACTGTACTTTATATACACCCGAATCTTCCGGGTTTCAGCATTCACAATAAAGTCATTTACAAGATCTACAATATCGCGGTCAATAAATTCCGACTTGGTGGCATCAATTAAAACCGAACGGTTATCAGGTATTTGTTCAAATATATTTTTAACCACCGATTTGTTCAGAAAAGAAACCTCTTTGCGAAACCTTATCAGGTACCTCGTATCGTCTTTCATTACAAAAACTGCTGTTTTAAAATTGCTTCGCAGTACAAAATAAAGCCCTGCAATGATGCCTACGCAAATACCTATTAAAAGATCGCTTAATAAAATGGCCACTACTGTAATAATAAAGGGCAGAAACTGGTCCCAGCCCTTGCGAAAATATTCTTTAAATAAACTTATTTTGGCCAATTTGTAACCCGTAAAAATCAGGATGGCAGCCAATGCAGCTTTAGGAATAAGATTTAAAATATTCGGGAAGAACAGTACCGATGAAAGCAATAACAAACCATGAATAATAGTAGACAATTTGGTTCGGGCACCGGAGTTTACATTGGCAGAACTGCGTACAATAACCGAAGTAACCGGCAAGCCGCCTAACAATGCGGATACCATGTTGCCCATGCCCTGGGCCTTCAGCTCACGGTTGGTTGGTGACAAACGTTTTTGAGGATCAAGCTTGTCGATAGCCTCAAGGCTTAAAAGCGATTCAAGACTTGCCACAATTGCCAGCGTAAAACCAGTAATCCAAACCTGCGAATTACCAATACCCGACCATTGCGGCGAGGGAAGACTTTTAAAGAATTCCACCGGTTGACTGAATACAGTTAGCTGTACCATGTTCTCCGCTTTAATGGCAAGATCCGGCAAACTGGCACCAAACCAAATGTTGATTAAAATACCTGTAACCACTACAATAAGCGGACCGGGCACCAGCTGGAAAAATTTCTTGCTTTTAACCGATTTTATTTCATAAAACAACAGGATCAGCGCCGATGCAATACCAATCAAAATGGCCCCGGCAGATACATGATTGGCAGCCTGTAAAATTTCGGAAAAAGTGTTTTGGCTATCGGGCTGCAGGAAAGTTTCGTCACCCTCGGGGTTTGCATCCCAACCTACAAAATGGGGTAACTGTTTTAAGATCAGGATAAGACCGATGGCGGCCAGCATGCCTTTAATAACTGAGTTGGGTATAAAATCGCCAATTAGTCCAGCCTTTGCAAAACCCAGTATTACCTGTATAACACCTGCAATAACTACACTTAATAAAAAAACTTCGTAAGATGGCATTTTGCCAATAGCCGTTGCTACAATGGCCGTCAAACCGGCGGCGGGTCCGCTAACACTTAAATTAGAGCCACTTAAAATTCCAACGATAATGCCACCTACCACACCTGCAATAATACCTGTTACCGGCGCTGCATCCGAGGCAACAGCAACCCCCAGGCACAATGGTAATGCCACCAAAAAAACTACAACTGATGATGGAATATCAGCCGCAGCATTGCGGAAAAATCGATTCATACATGTTTTGATTTACTTCAATAAAGGGACAAATGGCCTGCCGGCAATTTGCGGGGCCATCAATTGAAAATACTTATTGAAGAAAATTGGGTGGTGGGGAATGGATATCGCCGGAAGGATGAGTGGGCAGTTTTTGGCAGTAAGAAAAAAAAAGAGAATCTTGTTTTTCTACACCGTTTTCATTACAGCTGAAAAGATCAGCACCCGTAAGAAAAGCCCATTTAGCAAGCTGCATTTTCTTTTCAACCTGGTGTTCTGAGTGTTCATTCAGCTCCTCGGTCCACTGGTTATTGTAGAGCATATTACCAACTTGTTTTATTGGTAATGTGGTTACCAGCAGCACAAGAATTAATAATATGTTGATTAGTTTTTTCACCCCTGAATTGCCGCAAAAGTAATGGCAGCACATTATAAAATGGGCGTTGTTTTGTTAAGCTTCCTTTTTTTCTTTTTAAAAGAAGTTATAAATCCAGGACTGGCTTGTACGTTTTAGTAATTCAGCAGTAGCAGACTTTTCTTACACATGAAATGAATTTTGCTGCTGCCGCAATATTACTGCTGCAATAAAACGCCATTGTTTACATAATAGTGATAGGCAGTGCCGCCACTAAAGCTGGCCCAGCTTGTAAGATCGAATGCGCCGTTGCCGGTTTGGTTCCCGCTGATTTTATAGGCTTTAACCGCCAGGCCAGAGCGGTTCCAGATCAGCGCTTTTTTAGCGAGGCAGGTTTCGGGGCCCAGGTTTTCGTTTTGTAAAAAATAAGCCTGGTTTATGCCATAAACTTTTCCAATGCCGTTCTCATCCACACAAACGGCAGTTTGTTCATCAATACCAATTCCTTTTACGGTTGTCATGGCCCAATCTTTCATCATACGGGCAAGAAAAGTTATATGCCTGCCTTGGCGATCGCGTTGGGTATAATGACTGTCGGTAATGGTATTTTGCATATTGGGTGCCGCTAAAAAATCATTGCGGCCCAGCGTTACATATCTGTTATAGGGGTCGGCCAATGTAGCGCTTGAAGTGGCCGATCCAATTTGCGCAGAATTATAAACGGCACCTAAAACTGCCAGGCCCGCGCTGGTGCCACCCACCGGAACTTTTTTGGAATTCAGCAGGTAATTAATGGCATCTTCTACGGGAGTGTCTTTCCAGTAGTTTACATAATCCCATTGATCGCCGCCGGCAATAAACAGCGCTTCTGCATTTCTTATTTTGGTAGCCACAGCGGCGAGGCCTGCTTTTGTGCGGCTGTCGATCATAATTGTCTCCACCGAATTCACGCCTGCCATATCGAACATGTATTGGTTGTAACCATCTGCACCTGTTGCTCTGATCACAACAATATCACCGCCGCCACTTCGGGTTAGCAACCATTTAATAGCAGCATCAACATCGGTACTACCACCCATTAAAAGCAGGCCGGGAATTGTAGTGGTGGTTACATCAGCTGCGTCACCTGTAAGATAGGTTACCAACCTCGCAGAAGCATTTTGACTTGCGTTCGCTGTAGTTACTTTTGCCGTTGGTTTTGCCAGTTCCTTACTGCTGCAACCAGCAAACAACATAGCAAAACAAAGTATCACAAAAGCAGTTTGCACTTGAGGCTTAATCATGATGATGTAGTTTATAACCTCAAATTAAATTAAAAAACAGCAGCAGCCGTTGACAATTGCCGATCTGTTTTAAATAAAAGCAATTCACGTTTTTTTCTACGATGAAATCTTCAATTATGCCCGCTAAAAAAGAATTGAACCACTATTTTAAATCCCCGTTATTTTTGAAGGAGTAGAATCTTACTTATGAAAACAACAACCGTACGATCACTTGTCCAAAACTTTTCTGTTATTGCGCTTTTAATAATTATTGGCAGCAATACGTCCATAGCACAAACAGGTGTTGGTACAAAACCGCCCAAAAAAGCAATTGTTTTATTTGATGGCAGCCGCAAAATGCTCGATGAAAAATGGATCTATTGGGAAGGTCCGCGTTTTTCTGCAGCAATGCCTGTAAAATGGCAAATTGTAAGCGACCCCGTTGATAATAGCGCTGCTGTAAACACCAACGATCCTGCTGCCGCTGGTGGTAAATACGGCGCTGCCGATATTGTTACCAAACAAACATTTACCGACTTCTGCCTGCACGTTGAATTTTTAATTGAACATCCCGGCGGTAACAGCGGTGTGTATTTGCAAAACCGTTATGAGATACAGGTACTCGATGGTGATTCAACAGCACATGGCATGGCCGCAGTTATTAATGACGCCGCCGCACCTTATTCGGCATATAACGGTGTGGGCAAATGGAATGCTTATGATATTGTTTTTCGTGCTGCCCGTTTTACAAATGGCTTGCTTACAGAAAAGCCCATAGTAACGCTTTATTTCAATGGTATTAAAGTGCATAAAAATCAAACCATCAGCCAGGTTTTTGGCGGACCAAATTCTGGTATTGACGGTGGCAACGATGACGGTAAAGGGATCACCGATACCCCGGGTGGCATTAAACTGCAAGCCGAAGGACATGATGTTTTGTATCGTAATATTTGGATTGTTCCGATGGAAATAAAAGAAGCGAATACAGATCGTAAGTGGTGAATAGTGAATGGTTTGAGTGACTGACATGATTCGCCCGGTCCCGGCAAATGGTATAATTTTTACCTCATCTACATGTGGCCTTATTCTTTTCGTTTTGTATAAAAAAGAAAAAAGCTACTATCCTTCTGATGCTTAAGGGACTAATTACAGGGCACCTCTAAAAACCCCTGATACTGCGTTACGTCAATTTCATAACCTCCTCATTTACACAAGTAAACTCCGGGCTTATAAAATTGGCAGGCCTTGTGTGCGGAATTTTGAGAGATGCCCTACAGGTCCACACTAATCACTTAAAAAACCATGCAAATTAAAAATATATTTATACTTTTTTGCAGTACAATTTTTTGCAGTGCGACTGCCACCGCACAAAACAATGTCGTCAAAGAAAAAAACGATGCTACCAGCAACTCACGGGTAATTGCTATTATGGGCACAATGGAAAGCGAAGTGGAATTATTAAAAGAGCGTTTGCAATTAATTATGCTGTTTGAACCGGGTTCAACGCTAAACACCGGTAATATAAAAAATGACTTTACAAGAAATAGGATCGATATAATTT
>JBKJNG010000663.1:0-2671 GCA_046596065.1 Phnomibacter sp.
AGGTTAAATATTGCAGTGATAAATGCCGGCTAGAGCGGAAAGATTGAGCGAAGCGTCTTAATGTCGGGATCAGCAACCCCTTGCCTTTCAATGAAACTTACATCCAATATTCACCTCCTGTTTCCCAGGTACTTTAAATGGAAAGAAGAATGTAGTAGTCTTGGTTTAATTAACAGGCAAATGATGTATGTGCATACTTTTTTTATCGCATTAATAATTTTTCTTGTCGGTTTGTTGTGTATTACCTCCGCAAAGGAATTGGTAAATACCCGGCTCGGAAGCCGTATTGCATTTGGCTTATTTTTGTTTTGGGCTGCAAGATTATACATTCAATTTTTTGGTTACTCTGCGTTGTTGTGGAAAGGCAAACGTTTGGAAACTTCTATCCATTTTTTATTTTCTTTTTTGTGGGTGTATTTGAGTGTTGTATTTTTTATGGTGTATTGGAAAGCCAATGCTATGTAGTAAGAACCAAAGCTGCTTAATTTTTTTACGGATCTAAATTATTACGATAATAGAAATATTAGCAACGATAATTAGGTTATAAAGCTACCGTGCAGTATAAAGCGTTTGAAGCATAGTATTTGTCTATTGGGTTAATAACAAACTCATCTATATCCTTCGAGCTTTCCAAAAGCATTATTCTGTTTGTTTAGTAAACTAAATCGCTGGCAAAGGCCGGGTGTTGTTCCGGCAAAATATAAAATGTAATTAAAACCTTAAGTGTATTTTTCTGAAATAGAAGACCCTTTTGCTTTTGATCAAGCGTGTAATAGCCATAATAAGTTCAACAGTTTATCTTTGTGATCAATGTTTAATAGGACAGTTTGGGGCATTATTAAAAAAAGCAGGCCAATTGGCATAGAAGCAATTATTTAAATATTCCGTAATGGTTGATGTTAACAAAGAAATAAATAGAAGAAGCAAATTAGATACATTGGGTTTTTTAAGAGGTGTTGCAGTTATAATGGTTTGTTTTTGTCATTTTGCACACGCGTTATCAAGCGGGCATAGTCTGGCGGTTTTGTTCGATTATTTTTATCACATTGGGGCACTTGGTGTGGATGTCTTTTTCGTCATATCAGGCTTTGTTATTCCTTTTAGCTTGCATGCAGGCAAGTATGTTTTACAAGATTACTTCCGTTTTTTATACAAACGCTTACTACGTTTACACCCTCCATATTTAGCCGCTTTGGCTTTAACACTTGTTGTTATGTACCTGTCGTATCGGGCACGACAACTGGCTTTTCCTGAAACAACTACAACTATTCTTAAAAGCCTTGCTTATTTGCATATTCCAATGGATAATCCTGTTTTTTGGACACTAAAAGTAGAAGCACAGTATTATATTTTTATTGGGCTATTTTATCTGGCATTAAATAGGTGGCCTGTTATTTCATTATTTATTGGTATCCCGGTTATCTTGCTGCTGGGTGAAACCGCGGTTGCAAATTATTTATCACTTTTTAAATTCATTGTGCCTTTCATTTTAGGAACAGTTGGTTTCAGGCTTTATTTGAAAATTGGAAACCAGTTACACAACTGGCTGGCATTAGGACTGGTTTTGTGCTTTTCTGCATTCTTTTATAGGCTGCCAGTTTTTGTTATTACCTCAATTACCATGTTTTTTATTTTATTCTACAGACGTTCAATACCTGGCTGGTTACAGTTTCCAGGAAAAATCTCTTATTCCATTTACCTTATCCATTTCATTATTGGAATTAAGTTCATCAACCTGGTAAAACCAAAAATTGACCCGGCCTACAGCTGGTTGCTTTTAATTGGAACAATAGTAATTGTCATGTTTTTATCGTGGCTATTTTATAAAATATTTGAAGATTATTCTGAAAAGCTTTCAAAGAAAATAAAGTACAGCGCCGCCACATTAAAAATGGCAGAAAAAAAGCCGGATGAAGATATTATTAGCGTTAAGGCGTAGTGCGTTTTCCCATTATCGTACTACTTTGTATCATCTTATTTACGATGAAACAATGCATTAAGTGAAAAAACGGTACGTAATTTTTTTGTCACCCCGCAGTCATTGTACGTACGCTCCTTCCTTAGTAAATATCTTTGTTACATGACACGCATTGGCCTTATTTCTGATACGCATGGTTGGCTTGATCCGAAGGTGTTTGAGCATTTTAAAAATTGCAATGAAATATGGCACGCAGGCGATTTTGGAACTATTTCATTGGCGGAGACTTTAGTTGCGGAAACAGGATTACCAATTCGTGGTGTATATGGAAATATTGATGGGCAGGATGTGAGAAACAAATTTCCTGAGCAGATAGTCTTTATGTGTGAAGGCGTAAAGGTTATGATGCGGCATATTGGTGGCTATCCGCCTAAGTATAATCCTGAAACAAAGAAGGAAATTATTATTCAGCAACCCAATCTTTTTATTGTCGGACATTCACATATACTTAAAATTATGAACGATGATAAATGGCATTGTCTTCACATGAATCCCGGTGCGGCAGGAAAGCAGGGATGGCATAAAATTCGAACCATAATTCGTTTTGTAATTGATGAAACTGCAATAAAAGATTGCGAAGTGATTGAACTAGGTACACGTTCTGAATAGTTTTTTAAACCCTGCCATTATATAATGCAGGTCAAATCTCCGCTACTACATTGCTTGTATTAGCAATTGTGCCGAACAATGAAT
>JBKJNG010000348.1:0-14033 GCA_046596065.1 Phnomibacter sp.
AATTTTAAAATATGCGAAAGCTTGTGATTCATCCATTAAGCTATCATGCAAATTGTATAGTAACTGTGAAGCATTGAAGATGTGTTCTTCATCATTGTATAGTCGTGCAGCTTCAAGTGATTTTTTGGCATAAAAAATTGATGAGTCTATCTGATTATTCTTCTGATAAATTTTTGCGATACCAAGATATGCCCGGTCAATTTCCCTGTTGTTCAAATTATATTTATAAAAGTCTTCAATAAACCGCCTGTAATATTTTAATGCTAATTGGTCTTCTCCTTTTTCAGCATAAATACTTCCAAAAACCCTTACAGCAAAATCAATCATGTATTGTTGATTATGTCCTGTATCTGCCATGTGATAAGCAATCTTATTGTAGTATAGCGCTGAATCAGGCATGAACAGATTTAAATATGTTTCAGCGATATTTTGAATTGCCCAAAGTACGGATTCGTAAGTTTCGGATGCTCTCTGAGCCTTGAAGAAATAATTCAATGAACTACGTTGATCACCCATCAAACTAAAAGTCCTTGCGATGGCTGAATTTGCGAAAGCTATTTGACCTTGATCTTTAATTTGTTCACTTAAGCGCAACGCCCGAGTAGCATATTGAATGGCTAGCGAGTAATTACCAGTAATTGTTGTAAGATGATCTAAATGTGCCAGCGCCCAAACTTCTCTTTGAATAGGTAAATTACTTTTTTGAACACACGCCAATTCCTGTTGTGCGTAAATGACAGCACTATCTAAAATAGCCGCATTTTCAAATACTGCCGATATGTGCTCCAGTATGCGACTTTTTAAAGAATCAGATTTTTCAACTAAAAATTTTTTTTTTAAACTATCTATTTTACCTCCCAAAGGCTTTTGAATATTTACCTCCGGCTTTTCTGTTTTGTTATTGATAGAAAGATCATTTTTATTTTTGCCTTTATAAAAATTATACAGATAAGTTGCTGCATTGTAAATATTTTCCTGGTCCTGGTATTCTTTCGCATTGTTCAATGCCTTCTTCGCATAAAAAATGGCAGAATCATTTTGACTTCTTTTTTGAAAAATCTTTGCCATATTATTAAATACAAAACCAATATCACGGTTATTCTCATTGTATTTATAAAAATCATTTGAGTATTGCCTGTAATAATTCAATGCCAATTGATCATTATTCTTTGCCAAAAAAATATCTCCAAAAATTCTTAATGAATAATCAGTAACATACCTAAGTGACATTCTACTTGCCAGTTGATAACCGCTTTGTACATACATCAAAGCAGAATCAAGCTGATTCATTTTTAGATAGATGTAACCAATATACACAATTGCGAAAGCCGGACTTACAAGATCTATTTCCGGATGATTAACAAGTTCAAAAAATTCCTTAGCTTTAAACAAATGATTGAGCGCCTGCCTGTAGTTCCCAAGCGCTACATAATTAAAGCCAAATTGTTGATTGGCATGAGCCATCTGTGGAAGATCGTGAAGCCTTTCGCTTAATATGAGAGCCTTTGATGCGAATTCTAATGATTTTATATAGTCACCAGTTACATAATATAAATAATCTATTGTACTTATATTATAGCATTGCTTCAATGGTGAGTAATTGATTTTCTGATTTAGCTGCAATGCCTGTTTATAAGTAAGAATACTCGAGTCCAATTTTTTGGCATCGCGGTATGCTTGCGCTAATTTTTCATACAAATCAATTTTTGCTGTATCCGTTTTGGTATTTGCTATTATAGTTTTGAAACTATCTATTTTACTTTGCTGTGCATTAAGAGAGAGTACATTGAAAGTAAAAATGATCAGGAATGTCTTTTTGAATATAGAATCGGGAAAACATTTATAGACATCAGGTTCCATTCTCTAAATTTAAAAGTTCTTTTACCATTTCATAACCCAACATTATAGATATGAAGCATGACTTCAAAACCCTTATCCTCGCTGATATTGCGAGCGAAAATTGCTTTAAAATTAAAGCCTTCCCCAACAATCACATCATATTATTTGGCAATTATCAGCTTTCATTTGGTAAATCGTTAGCTCTTGCCGACAATATAAATTATTGACAGGAAATCCTTAAAATAGCATAGCATACCTGAAGAAAACGCTTGGTTATAAACTCAGGTCATCTAGTTGCAAACCCGGTATTGATGTCAGAATTCGATTGATCTATTTTGTCATCAAGTATTTTACACATTAATGATCCAAAAAAATCATCTATCATGCAATCAAAAATTTTATTTCTACCTACTATTGTCGTATTGTGTTTGGCAATAGCGGTAACTGCTCAAAAGCCCGTTTATCCTAAACCTAACAGCAGCGATCAAATACCTTTTGGTAAAAAGTTACCTAAGCCAGCTTTAAACGAGAGCTATTTGGCTATAGGAAAAACGAACGGTAAAAAAGCTATGGATTTACCTTCCACATCCTTTGATACTGTACTAAAAAAATTTGTTAGAACCACTCCGGGCGGAATTGATCTACCCTTTTCTTCATCCCATTCTTATCATAATACCGGTACAGCACAAACTGCAACAAATACAAAACCTGCACCTTCCGGGTTTCATCTTACCAAAGATATCAATACAGCAACGGTGGGAAGCTACCCTACGAATTATGCTGGCAATGCATTTGCTACGTTTGCAATACTGAATAATGTAAGCTATTTTGCTGCAAATGACGGCATACATGGGTTTGAGCTTTGGAGAAGCGATGGCACCGCAGCAGGAACTTATCTTGTAAAAGATATTTACCCTGGGGAAGCAAGCTCTGATGTTACAGGTATAACTGCTGCCAATGGCCTACTATATTTTTCTGCTAACAACCCTGACAACGGGCCCACAGCCTGGGTTTCGGACGGAACAGAAGCTGGTACGCACTTGTTGAAAAATATAAATACAGGATTAGATTTTAGCAGCCCTAACCAATTTATCAATGTAAATGGTACTGTATTTTTTTCTGCATCCTTATATGGCTCTAACAATCAATTATGGAAAACCGATGGAACCGACATTGGAACCGTACTGGTAAAAGATCTGCAACAATCATTTATTGGCTCCAATATTTTTGAGTTAACATCAGTAAATGATCTAACATATTTTATTGCCTATACCTGGGCCTCGGGCTACCAGCTTTTTAGAAGTGATGGTACTGACGGTGGAACCTATGTTGTAAGAGATATTGGCTTTTATAACTTTGATGCAAATGCACCTACACAATTAACTTCCTATAATAACAAACTCTATTTTTCAGGCAATGATGGAGCCGGGCGTAAATTATGGGAATCTGATGGTACTTACAATGGCACTCATTACGCGTCTGGCTTTAATGATGTTTTACTGCAACCCGATTATGTAAGTATTTTTTCATATTCCCCCTTCCCGGTTTTAAATAATGTATTATACCTGTCAGGTTTCACTTATGCTGATGGAAGTGGTTTATATAAATATGACGCTGCTAATGCGGATGGAATTGTATTGGTGAAAGACCTTACACCGGGCGGGGATATTGATTTTGCTGTACCGGTGGATATGCGTGTTGCCGGTGATGTGTTATACTTTAAAGTTATCAGCAATACCGGTGACTGGCATGATGAATTATGGAGTACAAAAGGTGAAACAGCCAATACCGAATTGGTAAAATTATTTGTTCCGGGAGAAATTACCTATAACTTTTATGACATCAATGGCACTTTATATTTTGTTGAGCATGATGATGTTTACGGAAATGAGTTATGGAAAACAAACGGTACAGATGCCGGAACATTAAGAGTTAAAGATATTATACCTGGAAGTGGAAGTTCATACCCGGAAGACCTTACTTTTTCTAACGGAAAATTATTATTTAAAGCAACTGACAACAATGCCGGAACTGAATTATACGCTTCTGATGGAACTAATATGGGTACTGCACTAGTGAAGGATATAAATTCTAATAGTGATGGGTCTTATGCGGGTTTTAACTACAAAGGAGTAGGCTCCGTAGGAGATGCTGTGGTTTTCAACGCCTATACTCCCGCTCTTGGCGGTGAATTATATAAATCAGATGGCAGTACCGCAGGCACTGTGTTGTTGAATGATATTTGGACTGGCCCGAATTGGTCTTACCCCAATGCTTTTTTCTTTAAAAATGGAGTAAGCTATTTTATTGATGACGATGCAGTAAACACAGCCATTTATAAAACAAACGGAACTACAGCAAGTTTACAAAGAGTAATAGCCTACATCGACAGGAGTATTTATTATGTGGTAAACTTTAATGTAACCGATAACGGTAAGTTATTTTACATACTCGGTAACAAAAATACCGGCGGTTATGAGCTTTGGCATAGCGATGGAACAGATGCAAGCGGCACAATGCTTAGCTCATCCCTTTACTATAATGATTATGTTGTTACCATTGGTAATACGGGATACTTTGTAGCGGGAGATTTTGACCATGGGTATGAATTATGGAAAAGCGACGGCACCATAGCAGGAACACAAATGGTAAAAGATATTAATACAGGCTATAATGGCTCTTATCCTTATAGTTTATTTGCTTATAAAAAAGATCTTTATTTCGCGGCATGGGAAGGAGGTTTTAATTTTTCACTTTGGAAAAGTGATGGAACGGGAAAGGGGACTGCTAAATTAAAAGATATTACACCGGCGTATTATAATGAAAATTTTGTTGATCCGGCAATACCAGTTTTCTCTGTATCTAATAGCACCTTATATTTTACTGCAACTGATTTTAATACCTTTGGTGCCGAATTATGGAAAACGAATGGGACTACAGCAGGAACTAAGCTTGTTAAAGACATTAATCCTTATTACAGCTCTAACCCTTCTAATTTAACCGACGTTAAGGGAACATTATTCTTTACCGCAGATGATGGCGTTCATGGTACTGAACTTTGGTCTACTAATGGAACCGACAAAAGCACAACGATGGTTAAAGATATTAGCCCCTATTACTACGGCAGTTATCTTTATAACCTTTGCAGTGCAGGTGGTAAATTATATTTTATTAATGGATCAAATTATCCTAAAACACTCTGGTCATCAGATGGCACAGCTGCAAATACCAACCAGGTGAATGATGCCGTAGTGAATGGACTTTCTGATCTTTCGCATCTAACTCCCGCCGGTAATAAACTTTTCTTCGGAGGTTACTCCAGCCAGTATGGAGCTGAATTGTATGAAGGCGATGCTAGTGGAACAACACTTACGGCTGCCAAAGTAACTATTCCGAATATTATAGCAGAAAAAACAAATACAGGTTTTGATGTGCATGTATATCCAAATCCATCAAGTGGTATGGCCGCATTACAAATTGAAGGTGATGCGAAAAATATAGCTGTTTCAATAACTGACATTAACGGTAAAACAATTTGGAAAAGCAGTTACGATAACCGCACTCAAATAAATTTGCCAACGGAAAAATTAAGCGCAGGTGTGTACATGGTAACAGTAAGAAACAGTACAGACAGTAAAATTATAAAGCTGGTAAAACAATAAGTTTAAAACTCTCCAGGTTTCTGAAAAGTCTAGTCATTAAAGTATCGACTCGATTCATCAAAGCCGGCTCATCATCTGGTGAGGCGGCTTTGATCATTTAATCCCGGATAAAATTTCCCACCAACTCAAACTGCTTATTTATTAAGATCATACTTGCTTTTTTGCCCTGGGAAATGGCGCCATAATCATTCTCTATTCCCATTACTCGTGCAGGATAAAAAGAAGCCATTCTTATGCTTTCTTCCAACGAAATACCAGCGTGCATCACCGCATTTTTTACACCCTGCAACATAGTTATTGCTGACCCGCTTAATGTGCCATCTGCAGTGCAGTAATGATCTTTATTTAGCTGATGCTGGTAAGCGCCAATATTGGTGGTTGTAACCGAATCTGTTATAAAAAATAAACGATCGCCCATCAATGTTTTGGCAATGTTTAATGCAGAAAAGGAGAGATGTATGCCATCGGGAATAATAGAAGCAAAAAGTTTATGATCCTGCAATGTAGCGCCAGGCAAGCCTGTATCCCGGTGATGCAAAGGACTCATTGCATTAAATAAATGCGTAACAAGCGAAACACCCGTACCGGAAAATTGGATGGCTTGCTCGTAGCCCGCATTGCAATGCCCGGCCGAAACTTTAATGCCTGCATCTATAAACATCCTGATGATTTTTGGCGAACATACTTCGGGCGCAACAGTTACAATTTTTATTACCTCTTTTCCAGTATCAATCAAATCTGCCACTTCTTTTTCGGTTGGCGCATGTATCCATTCCAATTTATGCGCACCTCTCTTTACCGGGTTCATAAAGGGTCCCTCGAGGTGCATGCCCAATATGCCTTCGCCACCCTGTTGCCAATAATCTTTTATAGCCGCGATGCATTCGTAAATAACATCCAAAGGTTGTGTGGCAATGGTAGCAAGGCAAGCTACCACACCAGCTTTTTTATTTTCTTGTGCAAGAATGCGCAAACTTTCGGCTTCAGGATAAGCAGAAAATAATTTACCGCCAAGGCCGTATATCTGCAGATCGAGTAAGGCAGAAATCAAAATATTACCGCCACAATCAACAACTGTATTATCACTATTTATCACCTCTGTTCCCACACTTATAATGCGGCCTTTATCGCAAACCACTGTTCCTTTTTCAATCCATTGCTCCCCTGTAAATAATCTTGCATTCGTATATGCTGTCATGATAACTATTTAAATATTTAGATCAAATTACGAGCGTCTAATTTATTACCTATACTATAAAAAATTTTTCTTTGGAACATAACTTTTGTGCAAGCAACACTTGCTTACCAACATACCTGCGGCTATTTTCGAATGAGAGAAAGTGCTATCCATTAAGACATTATGTCATCATAAAACTCCAATAATTATCATCACCAAAAATCATTGTCCATCCTAATTACAACCCGGTAACATCTTTGGATTTTGGTCTGAAGAAATTCACGCTGATATTCAACTTCTTCAATTTCAAAAACTGCTTTTCCACCAGGTGCCAGCTTAATATGGCTAACGGAAATACGATGAGCAATGAAACAATAAACGTGCCTGCTATATTTAATTTATTTCCAAAATATAATAACACAAACTGCTGAACCGGCCATCCATATAAATAAATTCCATAGGAAAAATCGCCGTACTTAGCAAAGTTGTATAGCCTTAACTGCTTGCTAAAAACAACCCAAAATAAAAGGTAAGATCCGAATAAAGCCTGCATTATTTCAAATAGTCGTATCCACCTGAAACAAATAAACATTGCAATTATTGAAAATGCTGCGAGCCACTTTATCTTGGGAATATAATCACGGTAATAATAAAAACATGCCCCCGCCAAAAACATTAATGCAAAATGTTCCATATTATACAAGCGCTCAATACCACCCTCCGAGAGAAAACTTATTTTCCAATCAACAGGTGTAGTGTTATATGGATTATGATGTAAAAGATTTAGTGTAAGAGCAAAAATAAAAAGCGACAACAGAATAAATTTTTTTTTATACAAACCAAGTAAACCAATGCACAAAATACCCAGGTAACAAACAAACTCATACCAAATTGTCCAAAGGGATACATTGATGTCGTTGGGCATGGGCAAAGAAAGAAAAGTTTCAGGAAGAAAAGGGGGCAATAAATGGCTTGTTGTATAAAACAAGTAACGCAAATTAACTACAGAAATATAGGCTTTATAATCACCAAAAGGATGTTGCATATTACCGTTTCCCAATGGCCCGAATACAAAGGCACAGGCAAGACAAACCACTATAAAACCGGGATAAATTCTCAATATTCTTTTCTTCAAAAAATCAAATATTCCTTTGCTGTAATACCAGCTTTGTAATACGAGGAACCCGCTTATGATAAAAAAACTATTTACAGCAAATGTGCCTAAAGTAAGCTGCCTATTGGTAAGCCAAAACAATGGTTCAAAAAAATCCTTACCCTGGAATATAAGAAATGCATGGGTAAACATTACCGACACAGCCAGCACAAATCGCAAAAAATCGAAATTGTTCTTGCGCCCGATTTCTTCTGAATATAAATAAGCCATTCAGTATTTATTAAGTAATAAAGGTGCATTCAGTTATAAAGATGCATCAAAACAAATTTTAGTTACAAATCTTGTCAAAATACATTGTTTTGCAATTAAGCATTTTGAGTTACAATTACTAAAACGCTGAATGCCATTTTAAAACGCATGCAAACAAACCAATACACCTGGTATAAAGTAGCAGAAAGCACGGCTGAAATCACACAGAGGGGTGAAAGATCAATGATTGAAATAAAACTGGGTGGAAAAGAGATCTGTATTGTCCATTACAACGAAAGTTTGTATGCATGTACAGCCAAATGTCCACATGCAGGCGGGCGTCTTGCCCAGGGTTTTGTTGATGCGAATGGGAATATTATTTGTCCAATGCACCGGTATCGTTTCGGCTTAAAAAATGGTATTAATACCAGTGGTGAAGGTTATCATTTAAAAACGTACCCAATTAAAGAAAATGAGGACGGCGTTTTTATAGGTATAGAAATCAGCAGCCTTTAAACCTTTCATCTTTAACCTGTTGTTTAACAATACCCACATTATTTTTGCCGAAAATTTTGTAATACTAACCAGCACGAATAACAGGTAGCTACAGAACCTCTTTACCAATCTATTGGTTTTAAATGACATTTATTTATAAATTATTACTCATGACACCTACCGCGAATATTTCTAAAACACCACGTGTTTATTTACCAGCAAGCTTTATTATAACCGACTGGCAATCGCTTGAACCTTATTTTAAAGATTTACTTAACAGGGATATTACAAACAAGGAGCAGTTGGAAATATGGTTAAAAGACAGCAGTGAACTGGAAGCTGCCATAAGTGAAAATGCCTGCTGGCGGCAAATTAAAATGACTTGTGATACCGAGAACAAAGAACTTGAAAATGCTTTCAACTTCTTTGTGATGGAAATACAACCGAAAATTCAACCCTATGCCGATGCTTTAAATAAGAAGTTATTGCAATCGACATTTGTAAAAGACCTGGATGAAGCCCAATATAAAACCTACCTGCGCACCGTACGTAAAAACATCGAATTATTCAGGGAAGAAAACATACCCATCCAGGCCGACCTTGGGGTATTGCAGCAGCAGTTTGGCCAGATAAATGGCCGCATGACCATTCAGCACAATGGGCAGGAATATACTTTACAACAAGCCAGCAGGTTTTTAGAAAGCAAAGACCGTAGCGAAAGAGAAGCGGTTTATCGCAAAATACAGGAACGGAGATACCAGGATAAAGAGACGCTTAATAAATTATATACCGAGCTGGTAACGAAACGCCAGCAGGTGGCGATAAATGCAGGCTTTGAAAATTACCGTGATTATAAATTTAAAGAACTTGGACGTTTTGATTATACAAAAGAAGATTGCTTCCAGTTTCATGAAGGTGTAAAGCTGCATGTATTGCCATTAGTGGAAACGCTTTATAAACACAAAAAGGAAAAGTTGGGCGTAGATACTCTACGCCCCTGGGATATGGAAGCTGAGCCCGAAGGCACAGGGCCATTAAGGCCTTTTGCAACCGGTGAAGAATTGCTACAAAAAAGTATAGACTGCTTCGAAAAACTGAATCCTTTTTTTGCCGACTGCTTTCGCACTATGAATAATATGGGTCATTTTGATTTGGAAAGCCGCAAAGGAAAAGCCCCCGGTGGCTACAACTGCCCGCTCGCAGAAAGTGGTGCACCATTTATTTTTATGAATGCAGCTGGTCAAATGAGTGATGTTACTACCATGGTGCACGAAGGTGGCCATGCAGTTCATAGCTTTTTAACGCACCCGCTAGAGCTATCAGCTTTTAAGGAATATCCCATGGAAATTGCAGAAGTGGCTAGTATGGCCATGGAACTTTTCAGTATGGACCATTGGGATAGTTTCTTCAGCAACGAAAAAGAGTTAAAGCGGGCCAAAGCACACCAGCTTGAGCGTAGTATTACCGTATTTCCATGGATCGCCACAATTGATAAATTTCAGCATTGGGTATATGAAAACCCCATCCATACTTTAGAGCAGCGGGCAGAAAAATGGCTGGAAATTCTAACAGAGTTTTCCACCAATATTTTAGATACCAGCGGTTTGGAAGCATTTAGAAAATACAGCTGGCAAAGGCAACTGCATTTATTTGAAGTTCCCTTTTACTATATTGAATATGGCATTGCACAGCTTGGCGCTATTGGGCTTTGGATGCAATACAAGCAAAACCCGGAAAAAGCATTGACTAATTACATGACTGCTTTAAGCCTCGGCGGCACAAAAACACTGCCCGAATTGTATGCAACAGCCGGTATTGAATTTAATCTTTCGCCTGGTTACATAGCAAAACTTGCCGCATTCGTAAATGAGGAATTACAGGTACTCTTACAATAATTAAAATGAAAAAACAAGGGTAGAAAAGCAGAAGGCTGGTGGGGGTAAGCAGGGGGGCTGTGGGGGGAGGAGGGTTATTGCCTGCAACGATTACAAACACCTGTAATAACCATTTCAATTTGTTTGGCCTGGTAGCCTGGCGGAACATTTACCGGCGGAACATTTACTTCTTCAAGGCATTGGGTAACACCGCAAACGGAACATACAAAGTGTACATGATTGTCGTGGTGGTGGCCTTCTTCACAACCGCTATGGCAAAGCGCATAGCGAATGGCTCCATCCAGCGAGGGAATACTGTGTATGATCCCTTTTTCTGAAAACACTTGTAACGTTCTGTAAATAGTTACTCTATCAAGCCCCGGAATACCCTGTTCTATATCGCTGTGTCGCACAGCGCCATTGGTATTCTGTAAAAACATGTGCAGTATAGTGCACCGGCTGTCCGTAACACTCAGGTGATTTTTCCTGAGAAGATGCATGGCGTGGTCTTTCATAGCAATGACATTCGTTGTCACAATATTAAACTTTTTTGCAAAAAATTAGAATAACATTAAACATTGGAGTGAAAATTATCTGCCCGGACTATTATTAAAAATACCATTTACAAAAACTGTCCGGCTTTGTTCTTTCAACAGGTCGGCAATATCGGTATTCAGCTGTTTCATCTCTTTTTCCTTTAAACCATCATAAATACCCCGAACCTGGCCCGACCGGTCCACCAGTGCCAAAAACTGTGAATGCAAAAACTGGTCCTCAATTTTGCCAACATTGTTTTTAGGGTCATCAATATGGTAGCTTTCCCTGGCCATGTTATAAAGCGCCAGTTTGTTGCCAGTTAAGAATTGCCATTGATTTCCAACCGCCCCAATACTATCGGCGTATTTTGCAAGTACCTGAATACTATCGTCTTCCGGCTGGCAGGTATGACTTAAAAACATCAACTCCTTATTATTTTTATATTCCTGGTAAAGCTTTTTCACATTGCCGTTCATATGCGGGCAAATGCCATGGCAGGTAACAAAAAAGTAGTTTGCTATATAAACTTTACCAGAAGTGTTGCTTTGAGTAATTGTGTCACCCGATTGATTAATAAACTCAAAGGGTTTTACATAACTAAGTACTGGCAACTTGCTTTTCCAGTTATCGGTTCCCTTAAATAAAAAAAACCAAAAGCCCCCGATAATTAAAAGAAAGAAAGTTGTATACAGTAACAGTTTACGCTTTGAACTCATGATGCAAAGTTATTGAGTGCTAAAGAGTAAATACTTATATTTGCATTCGCCCCAAAAATAATTTGCAATCATATTGCATAAAAAATCACCAATATTGAATCGTCTTAACCTCGATGGAATAGGAATTGCCGCATCCCTGCTTTGCGCTATTCACTGTGCTGTATTGCCTTTGCTTTTTACAAGCCTTCCATTATTAGGATTTGACCTGATTAAGAACAAAGGATTTGAATATGGTATGATTGGGCTTGCTTTTGTAATTGGTTCATATGCGCTGTATCATGGATTTAGAAAACATCATCACAGCGCTATCCCATTTTTGCTGCTGATAGCCGGTTTCGTTTTTCTCTTTTTAAAAGAGATGCTACCTACCCACCAAACCTGGATGGTTTTTCCAGCTTTGATTTTGATTGTCTCAGCTCATTATTCAAATTATAAGTATTGCCAAAAAGCAAAACACTGCCACGCCGATGATTGCAACCATTAATTGCTTCCGCGATTGTTTATTAGCTATTCTTCATCACCCCAATTGTTTTTCCAGCCCATCCGGGAAATAATGCCTGTTGGTTATTAATGCTCAGATGGTTCCCCGCAACTTCGCTGAATATGGCCCTGAAATCGGTAGTAACTGGTAAATCCCTGCCATCTTCCAGGTTTTCAATGGCCAGTTCAGGAATTTTTCCATGCACCATTCCTCCGTTCACGTCATTGCCCAGCACAAATAAACAACTGGCCCTGCCATGGTCGGTGCCACCCGTGCCGTTTTGGTGAATAGTTCTGCCGAATTCGGTCATGGTCATTATAGTTACATTATCCTGCAAAGCGCCGAGATCGTTCCAAAATGCAGTAATGCTGTTGCCAAGATCGCCAATATTCCTGGCAAAAAGGCCATTGCCCGTGCCTTGGTTTACATGGGTATCCCACCCGCCGCATTCTGTAAAGGCAACCTCAAGCCCCATATCAAGCTTTACTAATTGTGCAATTTGCCTTAAAGAATTACCTAAAGGGGAAGACGGATAAACCGCATCATTCGCAGGTTTGTAATTTTTAAGATCTGCTTTACTCAACATCTTAATCGCTTCAAAACTTTCTTTTCCAGTCTCTTTTAATAGCGAAGCAGAAGTTTGATCGTACAGACTTTCAAAACTTTGAGCTGCCATTTGAGCCGACATTGGGTTGTTACGCAGTTGGATGGCAAAATCGTTAAGGTTGCTGATGGCCAGTGCGGGTTCATCGCCGTAAAAAGATTTTGGCAAGCTGTTCGTAAGACTTACCGCCCTGAATGGGCTGGCATCATGCCCCAACAAACCAACTGCCCGGTTAAGCCAGCCACTGCTGGTTGATTTTGAAAATGGCGTACCTGTTTCCATATAATCCTGCGCATCAAAATGCGAACGGCTGTTATTGGGGGAACCAACACCATGCACTATCGCCAGCCGTTTATCTTTAAAAAAAGGTTGTAAAGAAGCCAAAGCCGGGTGCAAACCAAATCTTCCGTCCAAATCCAATAAAGCATCTTTCCCCTGCGAAACGGAAGCATCTAAAAACAGGTTTGGCCTCGCTTTTCTGAGGAAGCTGTCGGTAAAAGGCGTAACTGCCATCAGTCCGTCCATGGCGCCACGTTGAAAAATACATACCAATAATTTTGGTTTTTTGTATGGACCAACCAATTGATAATTGTCTGCGGCCCGTACAATAAAATTCGGAACACCTCCAAAGCCAGCTGCTAACAACGCCAAGCCACCTGATTTTAAAAATCCCCTGCGGGAAAATGGAGAACGAGGCAATTCATGTGAATGATCGTGTTGCATAAGAAATGAATTAAGTATTTATCTTGCCTATCTTCTTTGAAATTCGGGTGAGCCAATCAGGATGCCGATAACCTGCATTAGTGCCGCTGGTGTAATTGCCATTGGTGGCATTTTGGTATCAGCTTCTTTTAAACCACCGGGTGAGGTCAGTTTTGCATCGGAGCGTGCTTCTTCCAGGCCTGTCTCTGCTGAACTATCGGTTATGCTTAATGGCATTTTTTCTGCCGCGGCGTTTATTTTATTTTCTATCTGCGGATCTTTCAATAAAGGCAATAACCGTTTTTGTGTTTCTTCCAGGTCACGTTCCGGCATAAATATGCTGCCATAAATTCTAAGAGCAGCCTCAGGGCTCTCGGGCTCATGATGACGGGTTAATTCGGCTGCGTCGTAACTAACTCCTTTAATTTTTCCGGATGAAAATGCCAGCCCGAAATTCATGCGGTACAACAAGGCGCCGCTATTAATCCAATATTTGGCTTTGTCGGGAAAACCAGTTGGTGCCTGGTAAGCATACAATTGTTCGCCCATTTTGCTTATCCAGTTATACAACATGTATGGTGCT
>JBKJNG010000310.1:0-3415 GCA_046596065.1 Phnomibacter sp.
CTCGCCTGGTGCGCCTGTTCAATAAACGATGGATTAATATGGTTGATGGTATATACACCAGTTGCCCTGATATTAGCTAATGTATGCGGAGCGGCTTTTACAGGCCGGTTAATAAACCCAACCAATGCAGGATTAGACCCGATATGAACAATACTGCTGAACACACCGAGGTTAGTTCGACCCTGTGTATTTACGGTTCCAATAAGATTAACCGATTTAAAACCAGTTAGGCTGTTAATGAAATTTGCCCTGTAAAATCTTTCCCATGAATCGATTTCCTGCTGCTTATAAAGTGGCATTTTTTTTATTTACTGCTGTATAAACATTACAGATGAATAATTGTTCTTGAAACTTATGTCTGAAATAGTACTCATTTTTCCACATCAGTTATTTAAGCAACACCCTGCGCTTCAAACCGGCAGGCCTGTTTACCTGGTGGAAGAGTGGCTGTTTTTCCGCCAGTATAATTTTCATAAGCAAAAGTTGGTTTTACATCGCTCGGGTATGCGTTGTTATGCAAATTACCTGCAACAAAAAAACATTGAAATTAATTATATCGAAACAACAGATGAACGAAATGATATTCGGATTTTAATCAATTATTTGGCGCAGCAAAATATTGGGGTTATACATATTGCTGAAGTGACAGATGATTGGTTGTTAAAAAGAATTCAGTCATCATGCCTTAAATGTAATATTCAATTAGTCGTTTATCGTACCCCCGCTTTTCTGAATAGTATGGAAGAAATGAATGGCTTTTTTGATAAACGAAAAACTTATTTTCAAACAGATTTTTATATTCAGCAACGCCGCGAAAGAAATATTTTGCTCGAAAAAGACGGAACGCCAATCGGTGATAAATGGACTTACGACTATGAGAACAGGTTGAAATTTCCTAAAAAAGAAATTATTCCTGAAATGAATCTTCCGGCTGGAAATGACTACATAAAAGAAGCTGAAAAATACGTAGATCAACATTTTCGAAACAACTATGGTAATGTTGAAAATCCACATTTTTTTGTTTCAAATTATAAAGATGCTGAAGCCTGGTTATTTGACTTTATACAGCATCGCTTTGCAAAATTTGGAGCTTACGAAGATGCTATTGTCTCAAAAGAACATGTGCTGCATCATTCGGTGCTTACACCTATGCTTAATACCGGTTTACTTACACCACAACAAGTAATTGATGCCGTTTTGGAACAGGCATTTGACAACAATATTCCACTTAATTCACTGGAAGGGTTTATCCGCCAAATTGTTGGCTGGCGTGAGTTTATACGAATTGTTTATGAGCGGGAGGGAAGCCGGCAGCGTACTACAAACTATTGGAAATTTAAGCGGAAAATTCCCGCCTCATTCTGGAATGGAACAACTGGTATTTTACCAATAGATATCACCATTAAAAAAGTATTACAAACAGGTTATTGTCATCATATTGAAAGACTGATGTTATTTGGAAATTTTATGCTACTCTGTGAATTTGATCCTGACGAAGTACATAAATGGTTTATGGAATTATTTATTGATGCTTATGATTGGGTGATGGTGCCCAATGTATACGGCATGACACAATACGCTGATGGTGGGTTAATGACCACCAAACCCTATATAAGTGGTAGCAATTATTTAATGAAGATGAGTGATTACGAAAAAGGAAGCTGGCAACATGTGTGGGATGGTTTATTCTGGGGTTTTATGCATGTACACCGCAATTTCTTTATGAAAAATCCAAGGCTTGGGATGCTTGTAAATACATTTGATAAGATGACATCGGAAAAACAAAACGTACATCTTAAAAATGCCGAAACTTTTCTAAAACAACTTGATAACAAATGATTACAACTATTGATATTGATCGCATTATTGAAATGGCATGGGAAGACAGAACGCCGTTTGAAGCCATTGAAATCCAATTTGGCTTAAAAGAAAAAGAAGTAATTGAATTAATGCGTAAGCAAATGAAAGCAAGCAGTTTTCGTATGTGGCGCCGGCGTACAAATGGTCGCACAACAAAACATGCTGCATTGCGCTTGGAAGAAGTTGATCGTTTTAAATGCAACATGCAAAGGAATATTTCGCTTAATAAAATTAGTAAACGCTAATGAGTTTAAATTTATTTACAGGAACCGAACAAGATGCCATTATTAATTTCCCCACTGCTTATCAATTAATACTGGAAAGAATTGACCTTGTAAATCCAATTCAATACAGCAAGACGAGAAATTTTATAAATGGCGCTGTAACATATTTATCTCCCTACATTTCGCGTGGCGTTATCACGGTAACACAAGTGATGGATATTGTTTTGCAAAAAGGATTTAAACCAAGCCAAATAGAAAAATTTTTGCAGGAACTCGCATGGCGGGAATATTTTCAAAGAGTAATACAGCACGCCGGCGATAATATTTGGGGCGATTTGAAGCAACCCCAGCCCGATGTTGCGCATCATGAAATGATTAGTAGCATAAATACCGCAGCAACAGGGATAAGAGCAATTGATGTATTGATATCGCATTTGTATGCCAGTGGTTACATGCACAATCATGCACGTATGTACATTGCATCCATTGCGTGTAATGTTGGAAAAGCCCATTGGCTGCAGCCATCTAAATGGATGTATTACCATTTGCTGGATGGTGATATTGCGAGCAATAATTGCAGTTGGCAATGGGTGAGTGCGGCATTTTCTTCCAGGAAATATTATTGTAACCAGGAAAACATTAATAGATACACTGGCACCAATCAACGAAATACTTTTATTGATAAGCCGTACGATTCAATAACAGCAATGCCGGTGCCGGAAGCACTACAACAGACAATGCAACTGCAGTTAAAAACCACTTTGCCAGTTACAAAACAACCTGTAATTGATATTGCGAAACGTACACTCGTCTATAATTCCTATAACCTCGATCCGTTATGGCGCCGGGATGAAGATTTGAACAGGATCTTGCTTTTAGAACCATCACATTTCGAACGATATCCTGTTAGCGAAAAAGTGCTGCGATTTATAATAGAGCTATCAGGGAATATAGATGGTTTACAGTTGTATGCGGGAGAAATAGAAGACATAAAACTGCTTTATAATAACACTTCTCTTAAAAATGATGGTATCATCTCTAAGGAGCATCCTGCTTTTAATTATCCTGGTATTAAAGATGAAAGACAATGGATGTTTCCACAGGTAACCGGATATTATAATTCATTCTTTTCTTTTTGGAAAAAATGTGAAAAATACCTGTCGTAAAAAATACTGTAACCTTGTTCTGTCGATTATAATTTTTGAATCTTTCGTAGCCAGCTTTTCCATATCTCGATCCAGAAAGTACTTATAATGGCCACTGCAAAGCAAGTAACTATTACCTTCAATGGCAGTGTTGTCAAGCTGAATAAATTTCTTACAAAAGGAACG
>JBKJNG010000395.1:0-4912 GCA_046596065.1 Phnomibacter sp.
TCTAACCAAACCAAACGACTTGAATGTGCTTCGTAAACAACTGCAACAAATTCTATCTGCAGATTTTTCAACCGGTGAGTATATATCTATTACATGATGACACCGGATTAACTCCAACCAGAGTGTTTAATAGGGAAAGTAGCAAAGCCTGCTTTTTCTAAGAAAAAAAGATAGTTGATCATGCACCCGCATTTTTTTAAATGCCACAATTTTTTTGGTTAATCTATAAAAAAATACGGCAACATTCAGGGCAACGCTTGGTCTGCACCACTACCTTCGCTGCCAGAATCTGAGGTGTTTTCATGAGTGATTTTAATTTCGTCCGCAGCCGAATAATCAGGGCAATTTTCGCTGGTTCCTTTTTAATTATAATATTACAGTTGTTCAACCTGCAGGTTTTGAGCAGCAAGTATAGCCGCATGGCTGAAGACCAGGCTATGTACCGTAAAATAGTATATCCCAGCCGCGGTTTGGTGTATGACCGCAACCGAAAAATAATTCTTGATAACACTACACTTTTCGATTTGATCGTAATTCCTTCCCAATTAAAAGGGATTGATACTGGTATTATTCTTCGCATATTAAACATTGACATCGCACAGTTTAAAGAAAAGGTTATTACCGCCATTATTAAAAATGGCCGTTACCAGCCTTCAGTTTTTCAGAGTTTACTTGATGAAAAAAGCTACGCCCGCCTGAATGAAAGCCTCTATAAAATTCAACCCGGTTTCGACCTTATAGCCAGGCCGGTAAGAAAATATCCATATAATGCCGCAGGTCCATTATTGGGCTATCTCGGCGAAGCCGATAGTAATTTCCTGAAAAAGCATGACGGGGAAGGCTACCGCATGGGTGATTACGTGGGCATTAATGGAATCGAAAAAGTATACGAAAAAGCGTTGATGGGCGAACGTGGTATCCAGTACTGGCTTCGCGATAATAAGAACCGCCCGACCCAGCAACTGGAGAATGGTAAATTTGATTCAGCTGCGATTTCCGGTAAAGACCTGTATACTTCCATTGATATGGACCTGCAGCAATTTGGCGAAAAGCTGATGACTAATAAAATGGGAAGTATTGTAGCCATTAACCCAAAAACAGGTAGCATTATTGCCATGGTAAGTGGGCCGGGTTATCAGCCCAGCAAACTTACAGGTTCCGAAAGGCGCAAATATTTTAATAGCCTGTTACGTGATCCTTTAAAACCCTTGCTTAACAGAAGTGTGGGTGCAACTTATTCCCCTGGTTCTACTTTTAAAACGCTGAATGCACTGATTGCTTTACAGGAAGGGGTAATTACAACCCATACTACATTTTATTGCCCGGGAGCATATGTGGGTTGTGGTAAAAGAATGGGTTGCCTCGATCCCGGAACATTTGCTATGCAGGCAGCTATCACACACAGTTGCAATGGCTATTTTGGTAACGTAATGGAAAAAATTATCAATAACAGGGTTTACCCGGATATTGATAGCAGCCTGAATGTTTGGGCAAGATATATGAACGGTTTTGGCCTAGGTCACCGTTTGGGTATTGATATTCCCGGCGAGCGGACGGGTAATATTCCCGATGCCAATTACTATAACAAAGCATGGGGCAAAGGCAAGTGGAGTTATTGCTCGTTTAAATCAGTAAGTATTGGCCAGGGTGAGGTGAACTCCAGCCCACTTCAAGTGGCGAATGAGATGGCCTATATCGCCAACAAAGGCTGGTACATCACCCCGCATGTAGTAGATAGTATTGCCGGTGGTGATAAATGGGGTTTGATGGATAAATACAAGGAAAAACATTCATCGGTACATGTGGCAGATAGTGTTTTTGAAGCGGTACACGATGGTATGCAGGGTGTAATGGACGAGGGTACCGGCCGCGGATCAAAGGTACCGGGCATTGTAGTTTGCGGTAAAACAGGAACCGTTGAAAACTATGCACCGGGCGGCGTTATCAAAAGGCCGAACCACGCATTTTTTGCAGCCTTCGCTCCAAGAGATAATCCGCAGATTGCAATTATGTGCGTGGTTGAAAACAGCGGTCGCTTTGGAGGCACCTACGCAGCACCTATTGTAAGCCTGATGATTGAAAAGTATTTGAAAGATTCCATTACGGATAAGGCAAGGCTGGCAAAAGCTGAATGGTTGGAAAAACAATACCTGATCCCCGCTTTTGTTTACAGCGATTTCAGGCGACAGGATTCTATTGATCATCGCAATGATTCGGTTTACCTGTTGAGTAAAGGATACATAAGAAAACTGAGAGATACACTTGGCATTGAAGACATTGATATGGAAGTGGACCAAAAGAAAGAAGATAGAAAAGCTTCGCTTCCAAAAGCGCCGGCACCTGCAAACAACGATACTTCGGGGCGGCCTGGCGAATTCATGATTCCTAACAACAACAACGAAAGAAGAAGGGCAGCAGATAAAGACAGCACCCAATAATTAAACACTATGCCCCGCAACGAGCAAATTATTTCCAAAGGAATTAACTGGACTGTCATTTTTCTATACCTGGTACTTGTTTTCATTGGACTGATCGCAATTTTTTCAGTAGAATACCGCCCTGGCGACGACCTGGTGAAATCCATTTCAGGCCTTAAAACCAACTACAGCAAGCAATTGCTATACTTTGGTATTTGCCTGGTACTGGGCATTTTTATACTTATAACAGACAGTAAATTTTTTACGGCAACTGCTAATCTCTTTTATGTTTTCGGGATTGTTTTACTGTTGGCCACCTTTGTAGTAGGTAAAAATGTAAACGGTTCAAGAAGCTGGATACCGCTTGGGTTTATGAACCTGCAACCGGCTGAAACCTGTAAAATATTTGTGGCGTTGGCGCTGGCCAAATATTTATCCAGGCTCGAAACCGATTTCAAGCAATGGCGCAGTCAATTGATTGCTATTTCTCTTTCATTGGCGCCGGCGGTGTTTTCTATCCTGCAAAACGAAACCGGTTTGGCATTGGTCTATTTTGCTTTTTTTATAGTGTTGTATCGTGAAGGTTTGCCTGCCAGCTACCTGGTTATTGGTGCTTCGGTAGCCGTTTTAGTGGTGGCTTCTATTTTGGTAAACCCCAACACGCTGGCCATTATTATTACTTCCATTGCCGTGCTTTCGTTTTTGCTGCTGCGCAGAAAAATCCGCCGCAACAAAATGGTACTGCTGATTATTGTGGCTAGTTGGGTGATAAGTGTGGGTATTCAACGATTTGCAGTGCCATTTTTATTTGAAACTGCTTTTCAGCCTTACCAGGTAGAGCGTATTATGAGCATGTTTGGTAAGGATTATGTGCCACAGGATTCTGCTAAGGCCGCCGCCTTTATGAAGCAGAAAGAGAAGATGGGTAAAGTGAATAAAACCGGTGGTAAAGAAGAGAACTACAACGTAAAACAAAGTAAGATAGCAATTGGGTCGGGTGGCTTATTAGGAAAGGGATTTCTTAAAGGTGCTGTAACCAAAGGTGATTTTGTACCGGAGCAGCACACCGATTTCATATTTACAGCACTTGGTGAAAGCTTTGGCTTTTGGGGCACCGGGCTGGTAGTTATTATTTACCTGGTATTGCTAATGGTGATTGTGAATATGGCCGAACGGCAACGAAGTGTATTTAGCAGGGTGTATGCTTATTCAGCGGCTTCCATCATTTTCTTCCATGTGGTAGTTAACATTTGCATGACCATTGGGCTGGCGCCGGTTATCGGCATCCCCCTGCCATTAATCAGCTATGGCGGCTCATCCCTGCTCACTTTTACTGTGCTTATTTTTATACTGGTTAGGTTAGATGCTGACAGGCAGGTGGTGCTGAGGTAACTACTTTTCCGGCGAATTTTGTGTATTCGGGCAAATCAATTTTTCTAAATTGATTAATGTGATATACCGCCATCCTTGCGTTGTTTCTTAATACAGCTAAATAATTTATATGCAGATAATTCCACTTTCTGAAGGTTCTTTCACCATTGATAAAACCAAAGTGCTGGTGCCTTTTAATGGTGAAACCGACCAGATGAAAGACCGCCCTGCCGGTAGCCTGCTGGTAGAAATTCAACCATTTTGCATTGTAACGGATCGGGATATATTATTGATTGATACAGGCCTTGGGTATAAGAAAAATGGCGAATTGCAGATACATGCCAACCTGAAAGCAAACGGCATTCAACCAGAACAGATAACCAAGGTTTTAATGAGCCATTTGCACAAAGACCATGTGGGGGGTGTAAGTTATACCGACCGGCTGGGCAATTACCATCTGTCGTTTCCGAATGCGGCGTATTTTGTTCAGAGAAGAGAATATGATCATGCTGAGGAAACCGGTTACCCATCTTTTATCACCGAAGAATTTCAAATATTCGACACTGCGCCAAATGTGTTTTGGCTGAATGATGATGAAGGAACCATCGACAATTATATCCGCTACCAGGTTACAGGTGCGCATAGCCCTTTTCACCAGGTTTTTTGGATAGAAGCTGATGGCGAAACAGTTTTTTTTGGTGGGGATGATGCGCCGCAGAAAAACCAGATGACCAGCCGTTTTGTAGCCAAGTATGATTATGATGGGAAAAAATGCATGGAATTAACAAATCAATGGTGGGCGAAGGGCAAGGAAGAGGGCTGGACTTTTTTGTTTTACCATGATAGCCACCATGCAGTGGTTAGGCCTTAAATAGCTTTCGGTTTCAGGCTGGTATATCTTAAGCGTACAATCAAAATTTCGGGTTCCATTACGCGTTAAGTAACGCTTATATTTTGCTTTTCGACATACTGGTAACTGCCATCATTATTCTTCCTATATATTTCAGGTGAAAAGCTTTCAGGATAAATGTCTGCTGCGGTAATTTTTTTCAAAAATTTCTGTGTGAACTTTTCAGCGTTTTGTTCACTGTTTGAAAAATTAACCGCTAAAAATTTTAAAATTG
>JBKJNG010000621.1:0-3575 GCA_046596065.1 Phnomibacter sp.
GCCGTTGCACGTGCCGTTGTAAATAATCCCAAATTAATATTGGCGGATGAACCTACCGGAAACCTTGATAGCAGTAATGGTAATGAAGTAATGCAATTGCTGACTGATCTTAACGAACAGGGAACTACTATCGTAATGGTTACACATAGCGAGCACGATTCCAGATACAGCCACCGCATTATAAGAATGCTCGACGGCCAAACAGTGCTCGAGAACATTATCGTTTAATGATGAATGGTGAGTGGTGAGTTGAACAGCCAATTCAATTGCAAGGTCGTTTAAAAAAAATTAATCTCCGATTGATAAAGGTTTTCCATTGCCCAAAAACGCTGGTTTAAATGATAAGCATTATTTCAGAAAATCGTCTTTTTTTGATTTATAAAAAGCCTTTGCTCCCAGTAGATTAAAATTGAAACACAGGTATAGCATGTAGAGGTATAAACGCATAAAAAAATAAGCCATGTTCAGAAGCTATTTCAAAACAACATTCCGCAATTTATGGAAGAACAAGACCTATAGCTTTATCAACATAATTGGTTTAGCTATTGGAACATTATGCTGTCTCTACATTTTGTTGTATGTGGAAGACCAATACAGTTATGATAAACATCACAAACAAGTAAAGGATATTTATCGCATTACAACTACACTTGCCATTACGGGAGATAAACATACAAACGCCACAAGTTCTCCTCCCATTGCACCCGCAATGAAAAACGATTTTCCCGAGGTGCAACAGTTTGCAAGGGTAATAACAACTATTGGAATAGACCGGCATTTGCTTAAGTATAAGGAGAAGTCTTTTTACGAAACAGATGCTGCTTTTGTTGATTCCACTTTCTTCGATGTTTTCTCTTATCATTTTGTAACAGGCAGCCCTTTAAGATCATTGAATGAACCGTATTCTATTGTTTTAAAAAAAGAAACGGCGGCTAAATTATTTGCGCAGGAAGATGCCTTAAACAAAGTAATAACGATTGACAATGGCTATGGCAAACATGATTTTAAAGTAACCGGGGTTGTAGATGAAAGTGCTGGTAAAACACATATCAGGGCAAACATGTTTATCGCCATGAACAGCGGCGGCATTGGCGCTTATGTGTTACAAAGCCAGGCATGGGCCGGAAACAATTTTGCCAATGCTTATGTGAAATTAGCACCCGCCTCCAGTGCTGCTGCATTGGAGAAAAAATTACCTGCTTTTTTAAACAAGTATGGTCAGCAGCAGTTAAAAGAATTGGGAATGCAGAAACAATTGCATCTGCAGCCCATATCATCTGTTCATACCACAACTGGTTATGAAAACGAAATGGATAAAACACTTGGTCCATCTTTTCTCTTTATTTTATTACTGATCGCTTTCTTAATACAGGTTATTGCCTGTATTAATTTCATGAACTTATCTACCGCAAGGGCATCTATGCGTGCTAAAGAAGTTGGTGTAAGAAAAGTGATTGGGGCAAGAAGACAAGACTTGATAAAACAATTTATAGGCGAATCGTTTTTACTATCGCTAACAGGTGTATTGATTGCATTGCCTTTGTTGTTATTTGCGATGCCTTACCTGAATCGAATTACGCATGCAGCTATCCAACTTTCATTTTTTAGTGATTACAGGCTTTGGGTAATGTTAACATCGCTTGTAATTGTTACAGGAGTTGTCGCAGGAAGTTATCCCGCATTTTATCTGTCCGCTTTTCAGGCAGTAAAAGTTATCAAAGGCAATTTCAGCAACCACGCATCTGCTGCTGGTATCAGGCGTTCGTTGGTTGTGTTTCAGTTTGTATTATCAGTAGTGCTTATTTCCGGCATCATTATTATCTACAGTCAATTGCACTATATCAGTAATAAAGATCTTGGATTTGAAAAAGAACAGCGCCTCATTTTTAATTTCTATACTGAAGATGCGCAAAAGAAAATACCGGATTTTGTAAATGATCTGCGGCAACTGAGCGATGTAAAAGCTGTAAGCAGGGCTAATAATTATTTAAGCCAGTTTGTACCGCAAGATCACGGCGTTTACCTGGCGGGCGGCAATATGGCTACGGCTACTGATGCGCAAAACATGACAACTGATGAATACTTTGTTAAGGCGAATGGCATAAAACTAATCAGTGGAAATGATTTTACATTAAACGATTCGGGCAAAGTATTAATTAATGAAACACTTGCCAAAAGATTGAATATAACCCCGGCAAAAGTGGTGGGTACAAGACTATACACACAATACTCGCCTGACCCTGAATTTTATGTTGAAGTTGCCGGTGTAATGAAAGATTTCAATTATAATTCATTGCACCAGGATGTAAAACCCTTTATGCTTGTTTATGGTCCAAAAGAAGGGGATCTCAATCATGTAACAGTAGCAGTAAATAGCCAGGATTACAAAAAACTGCTAAGCAAAATAGCAGCTGTTTGGCATAAGAACATACCTGGTACACCATTCGATTACACTTTTCTCGACAACGAAGTGCAGAAGCAATATGAAACAGAAATAACACTATCAAACATCATCAATTCATTTACCCTGATAGCCATTTTTATTTCATGCCTTGGCCTGTTTGGATTAGCAGCCTTTAGTGCTGAACAAAGAAATAAAGAGATAGGAATAAGAAAAGTACTTGGTGCAAGTGTTACCGGTATTGTGCAACTATTATCAAAAGATTTCCTGAAACTTACAGGTATTGCAATCGTGATTGCTGTACCAATTGCCTGGTGGGCAATGGACAAATGGCTGCAAAATTTCGCTTATAAAATTCCTATTAGTTGGTGGATGTTTGCTTTGGCCGGCTTGCTGGCAGTTACGATTGCATTTTTCACAGTAAGTTTCCAGGCAATAAAGGCTGCACTGGCAAACCCAGTGAAGAGTTTGCGCAGCGTGTGATGGTGGTGAGTCATGAGCCGTGAATCGTGAATCGTGAGCCGTAAGTGGTGAGTGGTAAGTGGTGAGTGGTGAGTGAACAGCCAATACAGGAACGACAATGAATTTAATTTTTTGAGATAGCGGCAAACTGCATAGTTATATTACTAAAGCAGCACTTTTCACACTTTAAAAATGTTCGTTTTTAATTTAAAAATCGCCATTCGTAACATTTGGAAAAACAAAGTATTCTCCAGTATTAATATTATCGGGCTTGCTATAAGCGTGGCTTGTTGCCTGGTTATAAGCCTGTATGTTTGGAATGAATGGAGGTATGATACTTTCCACACTAACATTGACAATATTTACCGGGTCACTGAAAAGCAAAATCAGTCAGGCACGCTATACGATGTGGCCGTAACACCTGGCCCGCTTGCCCCAGCATTACAAAAAGATTTTCCTGAAATAATTAATGCAGTAAGGTTTGCCAATTGGAGCGGCACGCTTAAAACAAACAATCAAACCTTTGAAGAAAAGAGTATCAAACTCACCGATAATAGCATTTTCGATGTATTCAATTTCCCCTTGGTGAAGGGGAATCCTGCTACTGCTTTGCGCTCACCAAACGAGATAGTGATTACTGAGAAAACAGCTGAAAAATATTTTGGAAAAGACTGGCGGAACAATAATACATTATTCGATCAAACAATTTTAA
>JBKJNG010000295.1:0-2555 GCA_046596065.1 Phnomibacter sp.
TTTTTCTATCAGGTGTTTCAGGCTGCTGTGCGTTTCGTCAATGCCTGCCGTATTCATTACTCCCATTTCCAGCAGGTAATGCTCGTAATTGGAAACCGGGTCTTTAACTTTCCATTCATCAAATAAATGTTGCGGTACATACCTGGTTCCGCTTGCTTCTTCATGCCCCCGCATCCTGAATGTCATACACTCCACCAGGTATGGTTTCTGCTGTTGAATACAATATTCCCGAACGCCCTTAATGGTGTCGATCACGCTCAAAATATTGTTTCCGTCGATTGTTACGCTTTCCATTCCATAGCCAATAGCCCTTTCGGCAAGCCGGTTGCAGCGATACTGTTCGTTTGCCGGCGTACTAAGTCCATACCCATTGTTTTCAATAATAAATATTACCGGCAGATCCCATACGGCAGCCACATTGAGCGCTTCATGAAAATCGCCTTCGCTGGTACCACCCTCGCCAGTAAATGCTACGCTTACTTTATTTTGTTTGCGGAGTTTATAAGCCAACGCCACGCCATCGGCAATTGACAGTTGCGGACCAAGATGACTGATCATGCCACAGATGTGATGGGCCGCAGAGCCAAAATGAAAACTTCTTTCGCGGCCTTTCGAATAGCCATCCTGGTTGCCCTGCCATTGCATAAATAATTTGTGGAGCGGCATATCCCGCCCGGTAAAAACGCCCAGGTTGCGATGAAGCGGCATCATCCACTCATCGGGTTCAAGTGCATAGGTAACGCCTACCGGTATGGCTTCCTGCCCAATGCCACTAAACCATTTGCTTATTTTCCCCTGCCTTAGCAGCAACAGCATTTTTTCTTCAATCAGTCTTGGGAATAACAGCCTTTTATAAATTGAAATCAGCTCTTCGTTTGAAAGATTTTTCCGGTCGTAAAACATAGCATGCAGATGAAGGCGGAAGTTAGCATTTTGCCGGCAAGTCATCTATGATTTCCTCACTTGTTTGTATTGGAGCAATTAAGTAAATATAGATTGCGCCGTTTGCCTTTTAAAAAAGGTGATGGCTTAATTGCCGGGTAAAATTAAAATCTGTATGCTGCTAAAAAGGAACGAAACCTGTTTGTAACGTCATTTCAGAAATCTTGAATGAATTTGAAAAACAACAAGGAAGGTGTCACGAAATAATTGCTGGCTGTTAATTTAAAAATGTTATAAGTTATTCATACAATTTTACTTTTTTGGAATTTTGCCTTATCATTGCATTGGAAATCACTGAACAACCCATCTTACTTTCCGCCTCTTTTCTGTTGCTTTCCAATTTCAACAACTTTTTTTGATTTAATGATTCACACGAATTAATTTCTGCATTCAAATACTCATTTGAACTTTATCGAACCCCGTGTATGTACGATACTTCGCAACTGAACGACATGCTCGTTCCTGAACTGGTAGATATTGCTGAAGAACTGAAAATCAGTAATGCCAGAAAATCAGACAAACAAGAGCTGATTTATAAAATTTTAGACAAGCAGGCTGTAGGCAGCAAATCTCAGGGTAAGGAAGAGACCCTGGTTGCTGACAAACCTAAACGCAGGCGGATTTTAAAATCTTCCAATGGTGGTGTATCTGATCCAGAACCAGAACCGGTGGCAGTTATGCCTGAGCCGGTAGTGGAAGAGCCTGCAAAAGTTGTAAATACTGAACCTTTCGCAGAAGAAAAAGCGGACGAAAGGATTCTATCTAAACGGGGACGCAAGCCAAAATTACTAAAACCCGAGCCTGCACCTCCTCCGGCTGAGGAAGAGCCAAATGATGAAAACCTGGAAGATGACGGTAATTATGACGATAGTGGCATTGAGCTGCCATCCTTATTCAGGGATGCTTTAAGCACGCTTGATGCACTGGATGCCAAAGCTGCAGCCGCTTCTGCAGCTCAAATGCCTGATCTGGCACCAAATAACAATGCGGGCCCTAACGGACCGCAGCAAAGGCAACTGCAAACCACCGATCGCCGTCGTGAAAAAGAAAATGTCTTCAATATAGATTTTGATGGCATGGTGCTTGGCGAAGGCGTATTGGAAATGATGCCAGATGGTTATGGCTTTTTACGCAGCAGCGATTACAGTTACCTTTCTTCTCCCGATGATGTCTACGTTAGTCCCAGCCAGATAAAATTGTTCGGCCTGAAAACCGGTGATACGGTTTACGGTGCGGTTCGTCCTCCCAAAGAAGGTGAAAAATATTTTGCCCTATTGAAAGTTGAAACCATCAACGGTAAAACAGCCGACGAGGTTAGAGACAGGGTTCCGTTTGACTATCTTACTCCTTTGTTTCCTTTCGAGAAACTCACGCTTTTTACTTCTCCTACCAATCTTAGCACCCGTATAATCGACCTGTTTACTCCAATAGGAAAAGGGCAGCGTGGATTGATTGTGGCCCAGCCAAAAACTGGCAAAACGGTTTTACTGAAAGAGATCGCCAATGCAATTGCAGCCAATCACCCGGAAGTATACCTGATGGTAGTACTGATTGATGAAAGGCCGGAAGAAGTAACCGATATGGAGAGAAGTGTAAGGGCGGAGGTATTAGCC
>JBKJNG010000315.1:0-2531 GCA_046596065.1 Phnomibacter sp.
CGCTAATAATTGAAACTGCCCTCACAATCATTTCAGGCAGCATGTTGTCCAGCATAATACGGTCAACTTTTCCTGTCTTTACAGCGGCTGCAACATCTTCAAGCGTTCTTGCTTCTACTTCAATTTTCAAACCGGGTTTTATTGTGTGTACATAGTTGTAAGCTTTTTCAATGGCTGGTATTATTCCGCCGCAAAAATCGATATGATTGTCTTTCAGCATAATCATATCATACAATCCAAACCTATGATTAACGGCACCCCCAATCTTCACTGCTTCTTTCTCTAACAAACGAAAATTGGGCGTTGTTTTACGTGTATCTAAAATGCGGGTTTTATACCCTTTTAGTTTATCGGTGAATTGCCTGGTTAAGGTAGCAATGCCACTCATTCGCTGCATGATATTCAGCACCAGTCTTTCGCATTTTAAAATGGTTAGAACAGAAGCTGAAACCTCAAATGCAACTTCATTGAACACCATCGCCTCGCCATCTTTTTTATTAATCTGCAGTTGCGCTGACGGCTCAACAATAGCAAATATTTTTTCCGCCACTGCCACGCCGGCGAGTATCCCGTCCTGTTTTATTTTCAAAACAGCCTTACCCATCTTTTCAGGGGGGATACAACACAGGCTGCTATGATCGCCGTCTCCCACATCTTCTATTAATGCCTCTGAAACTAAATGTGCCAGTTTGCTCTCGAAATCAGTTTTCATTTTTTAAAAATTGAAGCCGAAGGTACCAGCCAGTTTTAATTTTTTCACCACCAATTTGCATAACATAAACGGTTGATTCCACGCTATGTGAAAATTGCAATTTACCTTGCACGGCATGAGTAAAAAAGCAATCCTTGTCATTATGGATGGATGGGGAATCGGACAAGTTCCCGAAGCAGATGCCATTCTTGCCGCCAATACACCTTTTGTAGATTCGTTATATAACAAATATCCAAACACTACGCTGATAACCTTCGGTGAAGTTGTTGGTTTGCCCGATGGGCAGATGGGTAACAGTGAAGTAGGGCACCTGAACCTTGGTGCGGGACGCATAGTTTACCAGGAATTACAAAGAATTAATGTTGCCATACGCGATGGGGAATTCTTTAAAAACGCTGCGCTTCTCGATGCAATTAAATATGCGAAAGAACACAAGAAAGCCCTGCATTTGCTGGGGCTAGTAAGTGATGGCGGCGTCCATTCGCATACGCAGCATTTAAAAGCCATCGTCTCTTTATGCAAAACTGAAGGGTTGGAAGAAGTTTACATTCATGCCTTTACGGACGGAAGAGATTGTGATCCAAAAAGCGGTCTTGAATTTATGACCGGCCTGCAAGCACATTTAAATAATACGGTAGGAAAAATTGCCACTGTAAGCGGGCGCTATTATGCCATGGATCGCGACAAACGCTGGGAACGTGTAAAGCTTGCTTATGATGTTATGGTAAATGGCGTCGGCAATAAAGCAACTGACGCTTTAGCGGCTATCGAGCAATCTTATACAGCAGGAATTACCGATGAATTTATAAAACCTACCGTTATTGTTGGCAGCGATCAATTACCTATCGGCTCTATAAAAACTGATGACGCGCTGATCTGTTTTAATTTCCGCACCGACCGTTGCCGGGAAATTACACAGGTACTTACGCAGGAAGATATGCCGCTGCATGGAATGAGCCCATTGCAACTAAATTATACAACTATGACCGAGTACGATAAAACGTACAGGAACGTCCACGTAATGTTTGAAACAGACAACCTGAATAACACGTTGGGGGAAGTAATTGCTGCGCATGGATTAAGACAAATACGCCTTGCAGAAACTGAAAAATATCCCCATGTAACGTTCTTTTTCAGCGGTGGAAGAGAAGCGCTTTTTGAAGGCGAAACAAGATTGATTGCACCTTCTCCCAAAGTGGCCACTTATGATCTTAAGCCTGAAATGAGTGCGCATGAATTAACTGCTTTATTGCTTCCCGAAATCGAAAAAGAAGAAGCATCTTTTATCTGCCTGAACTTTGCCAATGCCGATATGGTGGGCCATACAGGTGTGTTTAGCGCATGTATTAAGGCGGCTGAGACTGTAGATTACTGTGTAAGCCAGGTAGTTACAAAAGCGTTGGAACATGGCTATACTATTTTCCTTACAGCCGACCATGGCAACAGCGATTACGAGATAAACGAAGATGGCTCACCAAATACGCAGCACTCATTAAACCCCGTTCCACTTTTTGTTATTGATAACGATTGGAAAGGAAATTTGAACCCGGGCAAGCTTGGTGATATTGCACCAACCATTCTTGGTTTCATGGGTATTGAGCTACCAAAAGAAATGACGGGTAACATCCTGATGTCCTGATAAAATAACTCAACCGAAAACCTCTGAATCATTAATTGGTTCAGAGGTTTTTATAAGATGATAATTACAATTACAACCTCTGAAATTTGTATGGAAAGTCCGGAAGAAAAAGCTGAAAAACAATCAATACCTGTTAAAAAGAAACACAAATGGCCAAGAACCATACTGCTTCTTTTATTT
>JBKJNG010000332.1:0-3358 GCA_046596065.1 Phnomibacter sp.
TGCGGACTATCTTTTCAAAAAGTACCCACGCAAGGGCGAAGGCTTTCTCACAGAAATGCGCAGCAAAATGGTTAATCGCCAGCAACTTAATGATATTGCAGTGAAAATGGGCCTGAAGAAAATAACTCGTTTTAATAAAATTGATGGCTCCCTGAAAAACAGCCAAATATTCGGCAATACCCTTGAAGCCGTTGTGGGTGCTATTTATCTTGACAGAGGTTACCGCAAAACCAACCAATGGATTGCGAGACGCATTATTGCACCTTATCTTTTTATGGATGACCTGGAATTACAAGACATAAACGTAAAAAATAAATTGATTGGCTGGGCAAATAAGCAAAGTAAACTCATTGATTTTATTACGATGGAAGAACGACAGGAAAAGGGGCGCAGGTTATTTATTGTGGGAGTAACTGTGGATGGCGAAACAATCGCCGCAGGCCGTGGTTTTAATAAGAAAGATGCCAGCCAGATGGCTGCGCAACTGGCTGCGGAAAAGCTGGGATTATAATGGTGAGTGGTCAGTAGTGAGCGGTGAGTAGCTCTGTGGTTAACCTGATCCGTTAGTCTTTGAGAAAAATTTCAATTCGCATTTCTTTATTAACCAGTCTACAATCAACTAGCCACTACCTCCTGGCATAGCTCAATGAGGACGCTGTTGGTGTCTTTCGGGTGTAAAAAACAAACGAGTTTATTGTCTGCTCCCATTTTCGGGATTTCATTCAATAGTGTAAACCCATCCGATTTTAGTCTTTCCATTTCTTCATGAATATCTGTTACTTCAAAAGCAATGTGGTGAATGCCCTCTCCTTTTTTGATTATGTATTTTGCAATTACGCCGTCGGGGGTTTCGCTTTCAAGCAATTCAATTTTATTATCGCCGGTTTTTAGAAAGGCGGTTTTTACCTGCTCCGACGCCACAGTTTCAGTTTTATAACAAGTAGTATTTAAGAGTTTTTCAAATAAAGGAATTGATTTTTCCAGCGAACCAACTGCAATCCCAATGTGTTCTATATGAAGCATGTATTTAATTTTTTATTTATAAAATTGACGAAAAAAATGCTAAATGGTTAATTACGAATTGGGGAAAAAGGCAGCATTCACAATGTTGCAACAAAAGCACACCATCAAAGGCGTTAAATTTGTACCATAGTTTTAGTTAACAATCTCCATTGGTTTAAACAAAACAACTAAAATATTTCCTGCAATTAAAAACTATATGAGCTTAACATTACCAATATATCTCGATAACAACGCTACTACACCTTGCGATCCAAGAGTTGTAGATGCCATGATTCCTTACTTCACCCAGAATTTTGGCAACGCTGCAAGCCGCAACCACCCGTTCGGATGGCAGGCTGAAGAAGCCGTGGATTATGCAAGAGAACAGGTTGCCACATTAATAGGCGCTGACCCTAAAGAAATTATTTTCACCAGTGGCGCTACGGAAGGTGATAATCTTGGCATAAAAGGCGTTTTTGAAATGTATGCCAGCAAAGGCAATCATATTATTACCGCTAATATCGAGCATAAGGCCGTACTGGATACCTGTAAGCATATTGAAAAACTGGGTGGCGAAGTAACTTATCTTGATGTAAAAGAAGATGGTAGAATTGATTTGACAGAACTGGAAGCGGCCATTAAGCCAAACACCATTTTGATAGCTATTATGTATGCCAATAACGAGATTGGTGTTATTCAGCCGGTTAAAGAAATAAGTGCCATCGCAAAAAAGTATGGCGTGCTATTTTTTAGTGACGCTGTTCAGGCGGTTGGTAAAATACCCGTGAACGTTAATGCCGATGCTATTGACATAATGGCTTTTACAGCACATAAAATGTACGGACCTAAAGGTGTAGGCGCATTGTATGTGAGAAGAAAAAACCCCCGGGTAAAGGTAACTGCCCAGATAGACGGCGGTGGCCACGAACGCGGCATGCGCAGTGGTACACTGAATGTACCAGGTATTGTTGGCTTTGGTAAAGCTTGCGAACTGGCCCGTTTGGAAATGGAAAAAGATGCTGCTCACACCAGCAGGCTTCGCGATAAGTTGGAAAACGCTTTGATGCAGTTGGAAGAAGCATATATAAATGGAGATCCGGCTCACCGTTTACCGCATGTAAGTAACATTAGTTTTAAATACGTGGAAGGCGAAGGCCTTATGATGGGTTTTAATAAAACAATTGCGGTTAGTTCAGGTTCTGCCTGTACTTCGGCAAGTCTTGAGCCAAGTTACGTGTTGAAAGCGCTTGGTTTGGGAGATGACCTGGCACATTCTTCGCTGCGTTTTGGGTTAAGCCGTTTTACAACAGAAGAACAAATAGATTTTACCATTGAACATGTTGCAAAGACTGTAACCAAATTGCGTGAAATGAGCCCGCTTTGGGAAATGTTTAAAGAAGGTGTGGACATGGAATCGATAGAATGGGCACATCATTAGCATGTTAGATGGCAAGGGGAAGGTGATAAGTGACCTTTTTTTGCTTGTCAAACTAACTTACAAAACGAATTAACAAACAAACGAATCAACTTAGAAAATGGCATACTCAGAAAAAGTTATTGACCACTATCAAAATCCTAAAAACGTAGGAACACTAGATAAAGCAAAAAAAAATGTTGGCACTGGTTTAGTAGGTGCCCCCGAATGTGGCGACGTTATGCGTTTGCAGATTGAAGTGGACGAAGCTTCAGGATTAATCACTGATGCTAAGTTTAAAACTTTTGGCTGCGGCAGTGCTATTGCCAGTAGCAGTCTTGCGACTGAATGGTTAAAAGGCAAAAACATTGACCAGGCATTGTCCATTGACAATATGGATATTGTGGAAGAGCTGAATCTTCCCCCGGTAAAAATTCACTGTTCGGTATTAGCCGAAGATGCTATTAAAGCAGCTATCAACGATTACCGCACAAAAAACGGGCAGGAAGCGTTGAAGTTTGAAGAGAGCCTTGTTCATTAAAAGGCAATAATAACCCTATATAAATGGCAGGCAGCCAGTTGTACTAAACCGCTGCCATTTACCTTTTCCACTGGCGATTATTAAATTATGGTAGTAACAGATAGTGCAATAACCATTAGCGATAAGGCAAAAGCCCATGTTGTTTCCCTAATGACCGACGCTGGAATTGCAAACGAGGGTGGATATTTTTTAAGGGTTGGTGTAGCCGGTGGCGGTTGCAGCGGGCTTACCTATAAAATGGATTTTGATAACGAGCAGAAACCTAGTGACCAGGCGTTTGAAGACAAAGGCATCAAAATAGTCTGTGATCTTAAGAGCTTTTTATACCTGGTTAATACCGAACTTGATTTTTCCGACGGGCTGAATGGAAAAGGATTTTATTTCAATAATCCCAATGCATC